>CANMCL010000158.1 GCA_947496345.1 Actinomycetota bacterium | reverse complement strand
TACCAAATTCAACTAGTACGGAACCTTCTGCGTGATCTAGCCACTTGCGAGTAACTTTAATTTCGCGAAGTTGGTTTTCATTTCTTCCGTCGATGCGTGCCATTTACTTCCATTCTTCTTTATTTGGATTTTTAATTGAGATTAGATATGTGTTTAACGGAACCCACTTCGGGCCCCAAGAATCGTCGTGCCAGAACTTCAAAAGCTGCTGAATCACCAGTCGCTAAAAATGAATGCGTTGCAGGGCCTTTGCCTGAAGCGCGCAGTAGCGAATTCTCAACCAGAGTTCGGTAAAGATCTTTCGCGGTTTCTTCAGCGCTAGAAACCAGTGAAACGCCATTGCCCATCACATAGGAAATCACACCAGTTAAGAGCGGATAGTGAGTGCAGCCCAAGACCAATGTATCTACATCAGATTCCATCATTGGCGCTAAATAATCACGCGCTACCTTTGTGATCGCCTCGCCTGAAGTTTCTCCGCGTTCTACATATTCTACGAAGAGCGGGCATGCAATTGAAGTGATTTGTAACTGCGGAGCAGCAGCGAATGCATCTAAGTAAGCCTTTGAATCAATCGTTGCCCTAGTGCCGATGACACCGATGCGTCCGGTGCGCGTTGCAGCAACTGCGCGACGAACTGCTGGCTGAATAACTTCGACTACTGGAATGGAATAACGTTCGCGCGCATCGCGTAACATCGCAGCGCTTGCGGTATTGCAAGCAATTACCAAAGCCTTTACGCCTTGGCCGACTAAATAATCTAAGGTTTCAAGTGAGTATGTTCTGACTTCAGCAAGTGAACGTGGACCATAAGGACCACGAGCAGTATCACCTATATAAAGAGTTGATTCGTTTGGAAGTTGATCAAGGATTGCACGAGCAACGGTTAATCCGCCTACCCCTGAATCGAATATTCCAATCGGTGCATCACTCACATAGGCAAGAGTACCTTGTGTTTTTAGGAGAGTTTTAGGCCCAGAGCGTGCCGTCTAGCCCCTCGGTCGCCGCGGCAATTTCACTTCCGTAGATCCCAGTTGATAGATATTTCCAGCCTGCATCGCAGACTATAAATGCGATGTCAGCGTCTTTCTTATCGCGAACTGCTTCTGCGCCCATTGCAATCGCGGCATGCAAAATTGCACCGGTAGAAATCCCAGCGAAAATGCCTTCTACTTCAAGTAATTGGCGTACACGCTTTACTGAATCTTCAGCACCTACAGAAAAGCGACGGGTTAAAACTGAAGCATCGTAAAGTTCAGGAACAAAGCCTTCATCTATATTGCGCAACCCATAAACAACTTCTCCATAACGTGGTTCCGCCGCAATAATTTGAATATCTGGATTCTTTTCGCGTAAATATCTGCCGGCCCCCATCAAAGTTCCGGTTGTTCCAAGCCCTGCCACGAAGTGAGTAACTGTTGGAAGATCTTTAAATATCTCAGGGCCAGTACCGGTGTAATGCGCTTGGGTGTTTGCGGGGTTTCCATATTGATAGAGGAAAACCCAATCTGGATTCTTTGCTGCTAGCTCTTTAGCCACACGAACTGCTTCGTTAGAACCACCCGCAGCAGGTGAAGAAATAATTTGCGCGCCCCACATTTCAAGGAGTTGGCGACGCTCTGGTGAGGTGTTCTCTGGCATTACACAAATTAATTTATATCCGCGCACCTTTGCGGCCATAGCAAGTGAAATACCTGTGTTGCCACTAGTTGGTTCCAAAATTGTTGCACCAGGTTTTAACTGACCACTTTCTTCAGCGGCGTTAATCATTGCAATTGCAGTGCGGTCTTTGATTGAACCAGTCGGATTTCGATCTTCCATCTTCGCCCAAAGGCGAACATTCGGTGCGGGCGAAAGTCTGGGGAGCCCAATTAAAGGTGTGTTGCCCACCGATGATTCGAGCGAGTCATAACGCGCCAAAATTAACCGCCAGCAACCGCTGGGAGAATTGTTACGGAATCTCCATCTTTGATTTGTGCTTCGAGTCCACCTAAGAAACGCACATCTTCATCATTAATGTAAATATTTATAAATCGGCGTAGGGCGCCATTTTCAAGTAAGCGATCACCAATTCCGGGAAATTGTGAATCTAAATCTGTGATCAGCGCAGTGAGCGAAGCTCCACTAGCAGCGACCGCTTTTTGGTCCTTGGTAAAGGGACGAAGAATTGTTGGGATGCGAACTTCGATACTCATGGCTTCATTATGGCGAAGAAATACCTTAATCGGTAATTGAAACTTCTTCCTCGGTTACTACCCCATCAATTATGCGATATGAGCGGAATTCAATTGCAGGTGCAATCTCTTCGCGGCTAGAGACCAGAACATAATGTGCCCCTGGCTCGCCTGCATATGCAATATCCGTGCGAGATGGGTAGGCCTCTGTTTCGGTATGAGAATGATAGATAACAACAATCTCTTCATCTTTATCGTCGACTTCGCGATAGAGCGCGAGTAAATCTTTGGGATCGAATTCATAAAATGTTGGCGAGTGCGCGGCATTGACCATTGCTTTTAAACGAGAAGCTTTTCCTGAGCCAACTGGTCCAAGAATTACTCCACAGCACTCGTCAGGATATTCAGCACGTGATTGCTCGATGATCGCATCAACAAATGCGCGAGAAATAATTAGTGACATAAGAGTTCTATTCTAACTCGCATCCAGCTAGCTCTCATCCATTAGGGCTTCAATCAAACCTTCTTGTAGCCAGCCCAGCCAGCCATAAACTATATAGACACCGCGCAACGGATCATCCGGTGCCAATAGTTCTAATTCATCTTGAGTGCGCTCTTGCACATTTAGGCGAACGCCAAGAGCCAACCGAATATCGTTTACCGCACCAAGCCAGGCATTTGCTCCATCGTGATCTAAATCAATGATTCCATCTTCGGCGCTCTTTAAATACATGCGCATCGCCATCGCGTGTGCTTGTTTCTTATTTCGCAACGTTGATTCGGTGTAACGACGAAATTCTGCTGAGTCCGCCTGATCTTGATATGCGTTTGGAAGTAAGCGAT
>CANMCL010000157.1 GCA_947496345.1 Actinomycetota bacterium | reverse complement strand
ATTGCACTCGATCAAGTAGAAGCATGGCTTGCTCCCAAACTTCTCGGTTGCTAACAAGTGGCTTTAACTCTGCCACTTGCAAGTGGTGACCACGTAATAGATCCACCGGTGGTGCTTGCGCCGATGGCGGGAATTACCAACTCTGCTTTTCGCGCACTTTGTCGTGAACAAGGCGCTGGTTTATTTGTCTCTGAAATGGTTACTGCGCGCGCTTTAATTGAAAGACGACCAGATACCTTGCGCATGATTGCTCCTAGCGCCGGCGAGTGGCCACGTTCAGTGCAGTTATATAGCGTTGATCCACACACGATGCGCGCTGCCGTGACAATGATTGGTAAAGAAAATTTAGCGGACCACATTGATATGAACTTTGGTTGTCCGGTTCCGAAGGTAACGCGCAAAGGCGGGGGAGCAGCGCTTCCTTACAAACGAAAACTCTTTGCGGCGATCGTTGACGCAGCTGTGCAAGCCGCGAAACCATTTGGAATTCCCGTAACGGTAAAGATGCGTATTGGTATCGATACCGATCACCACACTTACTTAGAAGCAGCAAAGTCAGCATCTGACAGCGGTGTTGCTTGGGTTGCACTGCACGCGCGCACCGCAGAACAAATGTATGAAGGAAAAGCAGATTGGTCAGCGATAGCGCGCTTAGTTGAGCATTTAAAACCAACCGGAACGCCAGTGCTAGGCAATGGAGATATCTGGTCAGGTGGCGATGGTTTGGCAATGATGAAAGAGACGGGTTGTGCTGGCGTTGTAGTTGGTCGCGGATGCTTAGGGCGTCCGTGGTTATTTGCTGATTTGGTAGAAGCTTTTAATGGTGGTGATAAGAAAGTACTGCCGAGCCTGCATGAAGTCCGTGAAGTTATGTATCGTCACGGTGAATTAATCGTTGATTACTTTGAATCAGAAGATCGCGGTTGTCGCGATCTGCGCAAACATATGGCTTGGTATTTAAAGGGTTTTAGAGTGCCAAGTGAGTTGCGCCGCCAATTCGGAATGCATTCATCACTCGCCGAACTTCGCACGCTGCTTGATCAGTTAACCGATCAGCCGTACCCAGTGGAAGTTGCTGAAAAGCCACGCGGGCGCGTAAGTCACGGACGTCCTCCAACCTTGCCAGATGGCTGGCTTAACGATCCTGATGAGAACGTTGCAATTGAGTTAGAAGATGCGATCTCAGGAGGATGATTTTCTTTAAGATTATTCGTCGAGTTATCGCGGCAATTTTGTTGGTGATAATTGCTGTGCCGCTTTATGCCGTTGCTGTTACTTGGCATGCAGCCAATAATCCATTGACTCGTAATGGCGATGTGATTGTTGTGTTGGGCGCTGCGCAACTAGATGGTCGACCAGGTGAAGTTTTGCAAGCGCGCCTTGATGAAGCAAAACGTATTTACGATTTAGGTTTAGCCCCTAGCATCATCACAGTTGGAGCAGGTGCACCTGGTGATCGCACGACAGAGGCCGCTTCTGGAAAATACTGGTTAGCAACTAACGGCATCAAGTCTAAAAATGTTACAGCGCTTGAAGTAGGACGCGATACCTGGGTATCGACAGAAAACTATGTGAAGTTTATGAAGCTAAAGAAAATGAAAGATGTAATTATTGTTACCGATCCATTTCACTGTCGTCGTGCAATGACAATGGCTAATGATTTAGGCGCCGTCGCAACTTGTTCACCTGTCCAGACAGGGCCAAACTCCTTAGATAATTCTGGAAAGCGCTATTTAATCCGCGAAACTGGCGCTTATCTCTCTTACGTGAGCCTAGGCCGCCGCGGCATTCATATCAGCGATCATTTAGGGTAGGGCTATGAGCGGGGCAAAGAATTACAGTGAAGCGGATCAAGAGCGCTTCCTATTCGAACCTGCCAAACGTGCAGGACGTACCGAATTTATGCGCGATCGCGCGCGCGTTATTCACTCAGCGGCGCTTCGTCGCTTAGCTGCAAAAACTCAAGTCGCAGTCCCTTGGGAGAATGATTTTCAGCGCACACGACTTTCGCATTCATTGGAGTGCGCACAGATCGGTCGCGAACTCGGTGAATCACTTGGCGCAGATCCGGATTTACTCGAAACCGCTTGTCTTTCGCACGATTTAGGCCATCCACCTTTCGGTCACAACGGTGAAGAAGCGCTGGCTGAAGTTGCTAAAGAATTTGGCGGCTTTGAAGGAAATGCGCAGAGTTTTCGTTTATTAACCAGAATTGAAGCAAAGACCGTGGACAAAGATGGCAAGAGCGTTGGTTTGAATTTAACTCGCGCATCTCTTGATGCAGCTACCAAATATCCATGGCCGCGCGCGATTAATCCTAGAAAATTCGGCGTTTATGACGATGATGTCGAAATCTTTAATTGGGTGCGCAAAGGCGCACCAGTTGATCGCAAATGCATTGAAGCGCAAATTATGGATTGGTCAGATGATTGCGCATATTCAGTTCACGATTTAGAAGATGCCATCTTCGTCGGACAAGTTAAAGTTGCAAATTTTGAACGCGACTTCGACATTCTGCACGGCGAAATGCAATCCGGATATGGCTCAACTGCTACAAAAGAAGAGGCTGCCGGCGCTCTCGAACGATTACAGACTCTTTCGTGCTGGCCAAGATATTACGATGGAACACACCGCTCATTAGCCCGGTTAAAAGACTCAACTTCACAATTGATTGGGCGCTTTGTTTTGGCAGCAGAACTCGAAACACGCAAAGTTCATGGCGATGGGGCTTTAATGCGGTATTCCGCTGACCTAGTTATTCCCCGTGAACAACAAGTAGAAGTCGATTTCCTGAAGGCAGTTGCTGGCCATTACTTGATTAATGCAGCCGCATCGCAAGAGCGTTACGCCAAACAACAACTGTTAATAAAAGAGCTTGTCGAGATGCTCCATAAACATGCCGACACAAATTTGGATTCAATCTTCGCTAAAGATTGGGCGGTTGCCACAAACGATACCGAGCGGATGCGCATAGTTATAGATCAGATCGCCAGCCTGACTGACCCCGGCGCTTACGCCTTACATGCTCGCCTCAGTGCACTCAGATAGC
>CANMCL010000156.1 GCA_947496345.1 Actinomycetota bacterium | reverse complement strand
AAATGATCTTGAAACTCGCGGAGATGTGACGCTTCCGGCTTACCGTGGTGATGCAGTAAATGATCTTGAATTCACTGAAGCATCACGCACACCGGATCCAAACCGTATGGTCCGGGTTTACAACACATCGGCTGCAACCCTTAACTTGGTTCGCGCATTTACTCAAGGCGGATTTGCCGATCTTCGTCAGGTGCACGAATGGAACAAGGGATTCATCCGCGATTCATCTGTTGGCGATCGTTACGAACAAATGGCGCGCGAAATTGGTCGCGCCTTAGACTTTATGAAATCTGCTGGCGTCGATCCTGATTCCTTTAAATCAGTTGATTTCTACTCCAGTCACGAAGCTTTGATTATGGAATATGAGAAAGCTCTAACTCGTATCGATTCGCGCACTCAACTTCCTTACGATGTTTCAGCCCACTTCATCTGGATTGGCGAAAGAACTCGCCAGCTAGATGGTGCACACGTTGATTTTGCTGCCAAGGTTCGCAATCCAATTGGCGTAAAACTTGGTCCTAAGTCCACAGTCGATGATGCTCTTCAATTGATTGATCGCTTAGATCCAAACCGCGAACCTGGTCGCTTAACTTTTATTACACGTATGGGTGCGGGAAAGATTCGTGAAGCCCTGCCAGCTCTCGTTGATGGCGTTACTAAATCTGGTGCACAAGTTCTCTGGGTCTGCGATCCAATGCACGGCAATACCTTTGAAGCAGCAACGGGTTATAAAACCCGACGCTTTGATGATGTTATGGATGAAGTAAAGGGATTCTTTGAAGTCCATAAGGGGCTAGGAACGCACCCAGGCGGAATCCATATCGAATTAACGGGCGACGATGTTACCGAATGTCTTGGTGGGGGAGAACAGATCTCTGAAACTGATTTAGCCAGCCGTTACGAGAGCGCCTGCGACCCACGACTTAACCACTCGCAATCACTGGAACTCGCATTTTTAGTTGCTGAAATGTTGCGCGATCGCTAATTTAGCGGGCGTGCCACTGTTTATTTCTCAGTTTAAGTCTCCAATCGGGGTTTTAAATTTAATTGCTGATGAGCAGATTCTCTTGGGCTTAAACCTCTCTAGCGTTAAAGCGCTCAAAGATAGCGTTGATGAAATTGATTACGCGAAGGGCTTTAAGGAAGTTTCTAAGATTTCAGTAGTTTCAGATCTACTAAGTGATTACTTTGCTGGCGATATAAATGCGTTAAATGGTATTTCAGTTCGCCAACCTGGTGCGCAATTCTCACAAGCAGCCTGGAAGGCGATGCGTAAAGTGAAAGCAGGAAAGACAATTTCGTATGCTGATCTGGCTGATCGCTCCGGTTCAAAAGCAGCGGTGCGTGCGGCAGGTTCTGCATGCGCAAAGAACGCCATTGCACTTGTTGTTCCGTGTCACCGGATCGTTAAAACCGGGGGATCACTCGGTAACTATGCATATGGTTTAAATAAAAAAGAGTGGTTATTACGCCACGAGGGCGCGCTTTAATATCTCTATCGCCGCTTTACATTGCTCATCATCAAAATCTAAGTGAGTTACTAGGCGCGCGTATTTTGGACCAAGTGCGCTAATCCATAGCCCCGCATCTTTTGTGCGAGTTGCTAGTTCTGCAGCAGAAATTGATAGCGCAGATAAATCAAGACCAACGATATTTGTCTCGACAGAATTTGGATCAATCAGTGAGGAATTGATCGCAGATACAGCGATTGCAATTTCTTTTGCGCGGCGATGGTCTTCTGCTAATCGAGCGATGTTGTTATCTAGTGCGTAATGTGCGGCACCTGCCAACAATCCGACTTGTCGCATTCCGGCACCGTAGCGTTTACGCCATACCCGCGCCTTTGCCACACGCTCTTTATCGCTGAGCATGATTGAACCGATTGGAGAACCCAGTCCTTTAGATAGACAGACGCTAATGGTGTCGAAGTACTTCCCGTATTCATTTAGCGCGACCCCACTTGCCACGTGCGCATTCCAAATTCGCGCTCCATCTAAATGAAGAGCCAGGCCTAATTCATCAGCGCCTTTTCGTAGTGCCTTAATTTCCGCAAGCGGTTGAACTGTTCCGCCACCGAAATTATGAGTGTTCTCAACAGCGATCGCAGTTGTGGAAACTAAATACGGACCAGAATTTGGACGGGCTAATTCCAGGGCATCTTTGGCTATCAGCAGTCCGTTTTTGGCTGGCCAAGTGCGAGTTGTGATGCCGCTAAAGACTGCAGCCGCTCCGAGTTCAGCGCGAACGATATGGGAATTAGATTCAGCCAGCAGCTCTTCACCAGGTGCGACCAACATGCGAATCGCCAATTGATTGGCGAGTGAACCAGTAGGTGTAAAGACCCCGGCTTCTTTGCCGAACGCTGCGGCAACGCGTTCTTCGAGTGAATTAACAGTTGGATCATCGCCGTAGACATCATCACCGACCGGGGCTTGTGCCATCGCTTCGCGCATCGCTTGTGATGGACGAGTAACCGTGTCAGAACGTAAGTCGATAGCTGCCTGCATCTGCTTAGCCTCTCACCTTTCTTTCGTTACGATCAAATACATCGCAAGTAAGACCATTGCGCCACCTATTGAAACTTGCAAAGTCAAAGACTCTCCTCCGAAGGCAACCGCAAATAGTGCGGCGAAGACAACCTCCATCGTTAAAATCACGGCGACCTTAGTTGAACTCATATGTGCTTGTGACCAAGTTTGGACAATAAAGGCGACAGCAGTGGCGATAACTGCAGTGAATATAACAACGCCCCAAACTCCAGAATCTGTAGGTTTTTCATATCCTTGACCGATTGAGATTACACCGGTTAAAAATGCACAGATCGATAACTGCACAATCGTGAGTGCATAGGCATCGAATCCCAAACTCCATTTGCTCAAAGTTACAATGTGGGCGGCAAAGGCAATTGCGCTTACAAAAACTAGCGCTTCACCAATCCCAACTGACCAACCGCGCAAAGAGAGCAGGGCTAATCCGATGGTGGCAAGAACCACACAGAACCAAGTGAAGGCTTTTATCTTCTCCTTGAGAAAAACTGCAGCAATGAGGGGCGTAAGCACTACGT
>CANMCL010000155.1 GCA_947496345.1 Actinomycetota bacterium | reverse complement strand
TCTCCCCTGATTAGTAATTATTTGGTTTTACGTGCTGATATAAAAATTAGATGAAACTTTCCAATCTGAATTTCATCGCCGCAGTTAAGCGGTGATGACTTGAGAGATTGGTTATTGATATAGGTGCCATTTAGGCTTCCTAGATCAGTAAGCGCGAAACCTGAACCACTACGTGCGATCACAGCGTGAGAGCGCGATACGGTCACATCATCAAGAAAGATCTCACTCTCAGGTGAACGTCCAATAGATGCACTCTCTTTTGCAATCAAATAGCGCGAGCCCTTATTCGCACCACGATGAACGACAACCATCGCTTTATCGGGACCACCGTTTAAAACTGCATCAATTGCTGATTTATCCGCTTCGGCTAGTGATGACAAAAGAGCGTTTAACGCACTTTGGGGGGATGCATCTACTACCGATCTCAAACCGAGATGGAGGGTGCTAGTAAGTTCGTTATTCTGTGAAACGTTCTCCATTGCGGCTCTCCTTTCGCCTTGAAATCCTGGACAGGTTCAACTTCTACCTGAGGCTGACATTAGGGTGAGAGCGGTGAGAAATCAAGCGGAAATCAGAAGTAAATTGGCGCTGTAATTAAGAAATTTTACGCGGTGATTTGACGGTACTGCTCTGGCGATAGTAAGCCAGCGGGCGCACTTTCCACCTGAATATCAGCCAACCAACCGGAACCGTAGGGATCTGAGTTAATTGTTTCTGGCGATTGACCCAGTGAATCGTTGATTGACACGATTTTTCCAGTCACTGGTGCAAAGATTTCAGAGACGCTCTTTGTAGATTCAACTTCACCACAAACTTTATCTGCGATTACGCTTTCATCGACCTTTGGAAGCTGCACATAGACGATATCTCCAAGTGCGCCTTGTGCGTAATCAGTAATTCCCATACGGAAAATATTTGCAGAGATCTCGCTGACCCATTCGTGCTCTTTGGTGTACTGCAGACCATCAGGAATTAGCGACATTTCTTCTCCTCATCGAATAGTTCTTTTGAAAGCGAGCGAAATCTACCGCGCAACTCTAATGGCGGCTATCCCAGTTCTGAGATAAGAAGCGCCGGTGAATAGATAGAGCCCCACTCCCCACCAGGTGAAGCTCCATCCAAAGATATAAGCAGCGGTACCCGCCCATCCTGGATCTAGTGCAAGCAGCAAAAATGGAAAGGCGTAGAGCAAGTTAAATGTTGCAGCCTTTCCAAGATAAGTAACCTTAAGGGGCGGTAGAGACTTCGCGGTTAAGAGGATTGTGATGACGCCGAGAATTAAATCTCGCGCTAACAAGAGCGCAATTACCCAGAACGGAATTGCCTCTCGAAGGTAGAGAACTATCAGGGTTGCAAGAATGTATAACCGATCAATTGCGGGATCTGCTAACTCACCGAATCGCGATTCTTGACCCCAAGCGCGCGCAATCTTTCCATCGAAATAATCAGTCGCTCCGCCTATGGCGAGGGTCAAAATCGCCCAACCATCTGCCTCCAGCACTAGCGCGAGATAGACAAATAGCGGAATTCCCAACGCTCGCAGCCCCGTTAAGGCATTTGGCACATTGAGAAGTTTGCTCTTAGCCATCAATCGCGCTCTTTGACTCGAACCGCTACTTGAACTGGTGTGCCAGGGAAACCGAATTCTTCGCGCAGGCGGCGTTCGATAAAGCGACGATATGAAGCTTCGATCCAACCGCTAGAAAAGATAACAAATTTCGGCGGAGCGATACCGGCTTGGGTCGCGTAGTAAATCTTTGGTTGCTTTCCACCACGGACTGGAGGTGGGGTCGCACCGATAAGGGCTCCAAGGAATGAGTTGAGTTTGGCGGTTGGTACGCGACGTTCCCAACTATCGATTGCGGTGCGAAGGGCGGGTGCTAATCGGTCTCTGTGCCAACCAGTTTTTGCCGCAACATTTACTCGTTGCGCCCATTCAACCTGATCTAGGTGACGATCGATCTCACGATCTAATTGATCGCGACGATCTTCATCTACCAAATCCCATTTATTCATAACAATAACCATCGCCTTGCCGGCTTCTTCAACCATTGTAATAACTCGAAGATCTTGTTCTGAAATCGGTTCTGATGCATCGAGCACTACTACTGCACACTCGCAACGTTCCAGCGCTGCTTGTGTCCGAAGGGTCGCGTAATAATCTGTACCACTCGCTTGGTTAGCGCGTTTACGTAAACCTGCAGTGTCGATAAAACGCCAGATCGATCCACCGAACTCAATTAACTCATCTACGGGATCGCGCGTTGTACCGGCAACATCATCAACAATAGAACGGTTCTCACCAGCTAGCGCATTTAGCAAACTTGATTTTCCAACATTTGGTCGTCCAATTAAGGCAATCTTGCGATAACCATCTTGCGTTTGGGCTCCACCAACTTCAGGCATTTCAGAAACTATGTAATCAAGTAAGTCGCCACTGCCTCTTCCGTGAAGAGCGGAAACGAAACGAGGCTCTCCCAAACCTAGATTCCAAAGTGCGTGAGCATCAGCCTCATCTACATCGCTATCGACCTTATTTGCGATCAAAACCATCGGTTTCTTAACTTTTCGCAATTCTTGGACCAAAATATCATCTTCATCTAGCGCGCCGACGTGTGCATCGACTACGAAAGCCAAAACATCAGCTTCTTGCATGGCAAGTTCTGCAGATGCACTAACCTGCACAGAAATACCGTCTGGTTTGGATTCCCATCCACCGGTATCCATCACAATGAATCTGCGACCGCCCCATTCGCATTCATACTGAACACGATCGCGAGTAACTCCAGGGGTGTCTTCAACAATAGCTTCGCGACGACCAATAAATCGATTAATTAACGTTGATTTACCAACGTTAGGGCGCCCCAGGATCGCAACAATTGGTAGTCCAAGGAGCGAACGTTCTTTCAGCAACTCCCAAACCCAATCAGCGGTCTCCTGAAGTGTTAAATCAGTTGAGTCAATTAAAACCGCATCAAGTGCTTTAGCAAGCGGTGATGCGGCTCGCGTGGAATCAATTTGATCACGCGCTTCAAGTGATTGGCCGACTTCGGATGTAGGTGCATCC
>CANMCL010000154.1 GCA_947496345.1 Actinomycetota bacterium | reverse complement strand
GCATAGGCCGCGCGGTATCTGTTGCCGCGATTAACTACCTGGTCGCTAAAGGGCTGAAGCACTCAATGCTTTATGTCGATGCCGATAATGAGAACGGATTGGCGCTGTACACGAGCCTCGGTTTTAACTAACATCTTTTCCTAGCGCCCTAATAAGCCATCTCAGATTGGCTTCTTCATGTTTAACGTTTCGCACATTTGCGAAATTAAAGTGGCAAACCCGGTTTCTAGTTCCGACCGCGTAATGCATTCGGTTATCGATTTTTTGGTAGGTTCTGAAGGATTCCGAGAAAGGCAGATCCAAAAATGCATTCTTGGTGCAGGGAAGCCAAAGTTTTGTGAAGTTGCGCTGTGATAAAACGTCCCGCCAAAACCCAAAGCTGGCGCTCGGCTTGTTCGGGTCAAATGTGGTTTTCGTATCTAGGACTTGATGCCACTCTGTGTAACCTTTTTCTAAAGAATATTTACTTAGAGTTCCAATAAGCCTTACGCGAAGAATTAGTTCAAGTTCACCAACCAGAATATATGTTTGGCTATAGCGCGTTATAAATTTTTCCATTTGTGCACCTTTATGCACACCACCGACAAAAATACCTTGTAATCCACAAGGTATTTCTCTATAATTTGCTCAACGGTTCGGGAGTGAGATCACTGGCGAAAGTTAAATCGCTCGAATCAATAAGCTTAAGTTTTATTCTGCGAATCAGATAACTTAAGCGGGATGAGAAAGCCTCACAGAGATGTGGGGCTTTCTCTTTTTAATGAGTAATAACTAGCCGATCAAATCGGCGCACATCGCGCGAAACGCAGCTGTATGCGCATCAACATCGGCGGCAGTTGTTGCCGGTGACATCAACGCCATATTGTGAAATGGCGTCAGCAAGAAGCCATCGTTTAACAAGCGCAAGTGAATGTACTGCTCAAGTTCAAAGTCGCCAGATTCGGCTGCTTCACGACCAGTGCGCGGCGCCTTACCTTTAAAGATGTATTCACCACGCGCACCAAGGCGATTGCAATGCCAATCTAATTCAAATTCGGCGATCGCTGCATCAACGCCATCGCTCCAGCGATCACCAAGAGCGATCATCTCCACAAATGCATCAGCGGTTAATACTTCACTTAAAGTCGCGCGCATTGCGGCAAGTGACATTGCATTTCCTGCCAGCGTGCTGCCGATTCCACCAGTATCGATGATTTCTAATTCAACTAGTTTCTTAATTGAATTCGCAACAACTTCGGTCATCCCAAATGTTCCAACTGGAATTCCACCTGCAATAGCTTTGCCAATAGTTAAGAAATCAGGCTTAAGGCCAAGGTCTTGTGTCATTCCGCCAGGGCCAACAGAAATTGTGTGTGTCTCATCGATAATTAAGAGCGCGCCATATTTCTTAGCAAGTTCTTGCACCGCATATAAATAGCCATCATCAGGCAACACAATTCCGACATTTGTCATTGCGGGCTCCATCAAGATCGCCGCAACATCACCGTGTGCCAGAGCAGCTTCCATTCCGGCAAGGTCGTTAAAATCCACAACGCGAGTTGTGACAGCCAGATCAACTGGTGCGCCTAAATTGCCTTCGCGCTTAACCGTATTTCCCGCCTCATCCAAGGTCGCAAAAGTTTCATCAACGCTTCCGTGATAACAACGATCAATTACAATTATTTTGCTGCGGCCAGTGATCAAACGGCAGTAACGAATAACGTGGCGGTTGGCATCGGTTGCAGTCACGGTAAATTGCCACTTAGGCAGACCAAAGCGAGCAGCAAGTTCCTTTGAAACAACCGCGGCATCTAGCGTTGGCAACATTGAAGTTATGCCAATATCTGCTTGGCGCTTAATCGCAGCGATCGTTGCATCGGGTGAATGCCCCGTCATTGATCCGGTATCGCCTAAACAGAAGTCGATATAAGTATTGCCGTCAATATCGGTGAACTTGGCACCCTTGGCTTCCTTTACGAAGACTGGGTGCGCACCTGGCCATTTGGCCATCCAAGACATCGGAACACCTTCGTGCATCACTTTTTGCGAATCAGTAAATGCTTCGCCGCTTTTCTTATGATTTGCTAAGAAACGCTCTTCTTCGATTTTACGAAGCTTCGCCAAGTGAGTGCGATCAATTTGTTTTGACATATCCCAATCCTATGTTTCGCCGATTAGCTTTCGGAAAATACAAATAGCGCTTCTAGGTAATGTTCGCCACTTATGCCTAAATTCTGCGCATCTGGCGGCGCAGTTTGAGGTTCTATACAGATACCTTCGGAATCTTCGTTAAAGACTACCCACCACGGCGCATCTGATTCGATATCTATGCGCGCAGCATCTTCCCAAATTATTGCGGGCACACCTTGAATTTCAGTAAATGCATCATCCCAAGTTTCTTTTGTTGGCGCGATTATTTCTCCAGTTGGAATTCCTTCGTCATCGCGCTTTAACATCTTCGCTGCTTTAAATTCAATCTCCGCACTCGCACCACGATCGAGATCGCGCGCAAACCAAGGATGCATCCCAATCCACGCCGGTAATTGGCAATCACCTGGGTCGTATTCCAAAGACCAACGAATTGCATCATCTAAAACTTCAATTGTTTGTTCCATTGTTGCGCCGCCATAAGGTTTTGGCAGATGCAACATTGAACGCCCTGGACCAATTTCTTGCCACGAAGCTGTAAATCCAAATCCGTGCATTGCATGCGGCGGCACAATATTTGTAGGGAGTTGAAATTCTTCTCCGTCGGCGCCACGAATGATTCCGTCGCGAATTCGCCCAGCCCACGGACCCATTGAGTACCAACCGCTGTGCAAAGGTGTGCCGCGGTACGGAATAGTAAATTGCAGATCGCGCCAAATTATTGATGAAATTCTTGCGCCGTTATCTAAATCAATAGCTATCTGGAATTCAGCATCGTCAATGTATTGCATTTGAAAACGCCTCTTTAAAGTCTAGATAGCTCGTGCTTGTAAGGAGGCTGGGCTCCGGCACGAGAACAAGTGATCGCGGCGGCTGCTGCTGCGCGATTAAGCACTTTCTTTAAACCTTCTCCTTGCAGAGATAAAATTCCATCTTGCAACATCGCC
>CANMCL010000153.1 GCA_947496345.1 Actinomycetota bacterium | reverse complement strand
GGTCTTGATACTGCAAAGCAGATTGAAAGCCAATTGCAGCAACGTTCATATGAGGGGTTCTTGCGCTAATGCGTTTACTCCTGGTTGGACCACCAGGTGCTGGTAAAGGAACACAAGCTCAATTCCTCGCAGCGCACTACTCAATTCCACATATTTCAACTGGCGATATCTTTCGCGCCAATTTAAAAGCCGGTACCGAACTCGGTAATCAAGCGAAAGCCTTTATGGATCGCGGCGAACTTGTTCCTGATTCAGTAACGAATGACATGGTCAAAGACCGCCTAACTCACGACGATGTTAAAAATGGTTTTCTGTTGGATGGATATCCACGCAATGTTGTGCAGGCACAAGTACTGCGTGAATTCTTAACAGCGAATCAGACTCCTCTACAAGCAGCCCTAGAGCTTTCTATCGCCGCAGATGAAATCATCAAACGCCTATCTTCGCGTCGCACTTGCCGCGCCTGCGGTGCACCATCAGAAGCCGGTGCGACAAATTGCTCTTCCTGTAACGGGACCGATTTGTATCAGCGTGAAGATGACAAAGAAGAAGTTATCGCGCGCCGCCTGGAAGTTTATGAAGAACAGACCGCACCGATTATCGCTTTCTATCGCAGCGAAGGAATCTTGCTTACGATTCCAGCAGTCGGAACAGTTTCCGAGATTACCGAGCAGGCAATTGCCGCACTTAGCCGCCTTGCCTAGTTAAGATCAAGACATGGCGATTCAGATTAAAACCCTTGAGCAACTCAAGATTATGCGTCGCGCCGGCTTGGTAGTTGCAGATATTCATCAACAAATTCGCAACGCAATTAAGCCAGGAATGACTACTAGCGCACTCGATGCAATCGCCGCCGCCTGTATCAAAAGAAATGGCGCAACCCCAAACTTTTTAAATTATCACGGCTTTCCCGCGACTATCTGTGTATCTGTTAACGAAGAGATAGTTCATGGAATTCCGAGCAATCGAGTAATTAATGATGGTGATTTAGTTTCTGTTGATTGTGGCGCAATTGTGGATGGTTGGCATGGCGATGCCGCGTTCTCGATTGGCGTCGGCACCGTTGACCCACAAGATCAGAAAATGATGGATGTCTGCGAAGAATCATTGTGGCGTGGAATCGCTGCTGGTCATCTTGGAGCTCGTCTTACCGATATTAGTTCTGCTATTGAGAGTTACATTGATTCCCAAGGAAAATATGGAATCTTGCAAGAGTACGGTGGCCATGGAATCGGCACCGAGATGCATCAAGAACCGCATGTACTTAATTTTGGAAAACGCGGCAATGGTCCAGAGTTAATTGTAGGAATGGCGCTAGCAATTGAACCAATGATCACTCGCGGAACTCATAAGACAAAAGTTCTCGGAGATGACTGGACCGTTATCTCGCAAGATAAATCACGCGGTGCGCACTTTGAACATACCTTCGCCTTATTGCCAGATGGAAAACCATTTGTATTGACTGCCCCAGATGGCGGCCGTGAGAAATTAGGCGATCTAGGCATATCGGTATCCGACCAACTAGATTAAACACTTCAACTCATAAGTTGAGCGTGGCAGAGGTGTCTGACCTCACAGATTGGTGGCAAATCGTTATCAAAATACCTTTCGCTTATTGGCCCCACTCGCATACTCTTTCTCAACCACATCCCTCGTGGTAAACCTCTAAAGGAGAGATTTAATGGTGAAAAAGAAACTTGCCAGTGCACTTGTTGCGTCTTTGGCAATAGGAATGGTTGTATCAGTTGCGCCGACAGCAAACGCTAGTGTGAAAGCTGCAGGCATTGCGAAAGCTGGCGACGGGTGCGTGACAGCAGGTCGCGTTGCAAAGGGTCGCGGAGTAAATGGAACATCACTTACTTGCACAAAGGTAACAACTGGAACGCTAGCGGGATCACTTCGCTGGTGGTACCCAGATCTAAAGCCACTTAAGACAATTGATTGGACAATTCCTGGAAATCCAGGTGGATATTCACTAACAGCTGACGCTATTTCCAAGGCCCTAAAGACCGAGGGACTTGATATTCACTAACAGCTGACGCTATTTCCAAGGCCCTAAAGACCGAGGGACTTATGACTGATGCTCATACAATGGTTTACAAGTCAGGTGCTGGCGGAACTACTGGACTAGCAGCTTTCCAAGAAATCAAGGGAAAGCCAAATGCAGCTCTCATCACCGGTATTGCAATGGTGGGTGGAATTGCAACTACAAAGTCAAAGCTAAATCTTATGGATTCATTTCCAGTAGCAAGGGTTATGAGAGAGTACAACGCAGTCGTTGTTCCAACAGGATCTAAGTACAAAACGATCAATGATTTGCTAAACGACATTAGCGCTAAAGGAAAAGATATCGCGATCGTTGGCGGTAATGCTGGTGGAGTAGATCATCAAATTATGGGTCTACTTCTTAAAGAGAAGAACATTCCTGCTGCTAAGTTAAATTATGTAGTTCTTTCGGGTGGAACATCAGTAGCGGCTCAGCTGCTAGCTGGTGGCGTTGCTGCCGGAATTTCTGGTTCAACAGAATTTAAACCATTTGTTGAATCTGGAAAACTTCGCGTACTTGGTGTTTCTTCCAAAAAGCGCCTAAAGGGCTTTAGAGGATCAACCTTTATCGAGCAGGGAGTTAATCTCTTCTACGGTAACTGGCGTGGAATCATGGTTCCACCTGATCTCACCGCAGCCGAGAAGCTCAACTGGCTCAAGGTCATGGATGCATTGCACGGAACTCCAACATGGAAGTCCACACTAGTCGCTAACGACTGGGACGATGAATTCGAAGCAGGGGATGCATATACAGCATTCCTTAACAAAGAAATTCCAATCGTTAATGCAGTAATCAAGGACATTGGGCTCTAATTGCTCAATGAAAAAAGTTACTAAGGCAGGAAGGGGGGAGCTCGTATTTGCGGGCTCTCTCCTCCTCCTTGGTATTTACGTTTTATACGACACAGTAAAAATGGAAGTGCCAGAAGGTGTAGCCGTAATTAGCCCTCGATTATTTCCATACTTTGTTGGCACATTCTTAATTGTTGTCTCTGCAGGATTAATTTTGACCATACTTCGAGGCAATTTAGCCGTTCCTGA
>CANMCL010000152.1 GCA_947496345.1 Actinomycetota bacterium | reverse complement strand
TTAATTTTGAAAAGATGTATGCAGCAGGAGTTAGATTTGTAATCATCAAAGCTTCAGATACTCGCGATGATGCCGATGCTCTTGCGCTCAAATATGTGATGATGGACCGCTCTGCCGCTCAAGCAGCGGGGATCTACACCGGTTTTTATCACTATGCAGTCCTGCCAGATGTTAAGACAAATGAACAGGTAATTGTTGATGCACAGACCCAGGCACAGAAAGCGCTTTGGCGCTTAGGTTCCTTGGGTGGCTACAACGAGCGTGATCTTCCCTATGCTTTAGATTTAGAGAATAACTGTGTCCGACTTTCGGGAACCACTTGCGCAAGATATCTACCTAAGTCTCAGATAACGCTTTGGGCGAAAACATTCTTAAAGATCGTAAAAGAGAAAACAGATCGCACTCCGATTATCTATTCCTATCCAAGTTTCTTAGAAGGCGCGATGATGCGCGATGAGGAATTGCGCCAATATCCACTTTGGCTAGCCCAATATGCGATTAATCCCGCCGATCCACTTGCCCAACCTGGAATAAAAGATGGCGGTTGCTATGTGCACTCCTGGACAACTGCAAACTGCTCATCTACTTGGACTATCTGGCAATACTCTTCTTGTGGCATCGCACCTAAATATGGAGTTCCAGGTACTCGTTTAGATTTAAATGTATTTCGTGGTGCACCTTCTACATTTTTAGATTTGATAAAGGGGCGTTGGGTCCCAGAAGTTGCGGATCAAATGCCGAAGAATGAGCCGACAGCGATCACATATAAAAATGTGAAATTCTCTACAGCCGATAAACCGTTGAGTGTAGAAGTAGACGTTATTCGGCCAGACGGTCGCCCGGTTGTAACCGGAACGGTTCGATTCTATGTAAATCCGCTAACTCCGATAAATCCTAAGCCGATCCAGACTGTTGTTCGGGCAACTAGTGGTTCTTGGAAGTTGAGTATTAAAGGAATTCCCGAGGGTGCATGGACAGGTGATATCGGTTTTGTTGATGCCACCGGTACACACGCGGTGAGCAAAACTCCAATCGAATTCGCAATCGGGCAAGCGCTTCCGGTTTCACCAACGGCTACGCCAAAACCAACTCCAGTTCCGAGCAAGAAGCCTGTAACCGATAGCTGCAAGAACCAAATTAGAAATTAATTTCGCTTAGCAAATACTCGCTTTAAGATGCCTAACCCCTAGAGTTATCCATTATGAGCCCGGTAAAGAAGATTGGTGCAGGCATAACTCGTACCGATTTAACTATGGCCGATGGCCGCACAATTCGTTACTACGACACCCAAGGACAATTGCGAACCGCAGAAGATAAGCGTCCGCCTGAAGCACAACCTGGTATTGGTGAACTTCGATTAGATCCATTAGTAAATGAATGGGTAGTAATGGCGGCACATCGCCAAGGCAGAGTGTTCTTGCCGCCAAAAGAGCTATGTCCGCTCTGCCCCACCAAAGGTGATCTGCTAACAGAAATTCCCGATTCAAATTATGAAGTTGTTGTATTTGATAACCGCTCACCTTCATTGCGTCGCCCCGAAGGTGATTGGGCAATTCCGGATATGGTCGGAACTGAAACGGATCCTGGATCAGCTGCAGGTAAGTGTGAAGTTATAACTTTTACCGATAGCCACGGGAGTTCATTTGCTGAACTTTCTCCGCAGCGCGTACGTGTATTGCTTGAGGCTTGGAAAGATCGGGTGCACGAACTTTCCCAAGAGTCATATATTCATCACATCGCGCCCTTTGAAAATCGCGGTGAAGAAGTTGGTGTAACTCTTTCTCATCCTCACAGCCAGATCTATGCCTACTCTTATATTCCACCGCGAGTTCAAAGAATGTTGGCTGTTGCGCAATTACATTTTGAAAACACCGGTCGTGTTCTATTTGATGATGTCGTCGCTCGCGAATTAAAAGATGGCGAACGCATCATTGCAAAGAATGCGCATTGGGTTGCCTTTGTTCCATATGCTGCACGCTATCCATTTGAAATTCACGTGGCCCCGCTGCACCCAGTTGCAGATCTTGCTGAACTCTCCCCCGAACAATCTGATGCTTTCCCAGAAGTTGCACTTGAAGTTATGCGCAGACTCGATGGCGTATTTGGAATTGAAATGGCTTACATCGCCACTTGGCATCAAGCGCCAGTGCGCGAAGGTCGAGATTTATTGCGGCTGCATTGGCAGATCACCAGTGTGCGTCGCGCACCTGGAAAGTTAAAGTATTTAGCGGGTAGTGAGTCAGCGATGGGCGCATTTATTATGGATTTAAAGCCCGAACAGTCTGCTGGTCAACTGCGTGATGTAGTTATTCCACCGCTGTAACAGAGATAACTTCAACTCCGCCGATAGCTCCCAGAACTTCTAATAAATCTGTTGGGTCAGATCCTGGGACTGCAACTGTTACATCATCAAAACCACGACCACCCTCAGATTTAACAACTACCAGACCTCTAATATCCCCACCAGCTGCTCCAATAGCGGACGCCAATAGACCTAAAGCCCCTGGTCGATCAGGTAGAGAGAGTTGTAAACGAAAGAGCGCCATAGGAAAAGATTACCTTGTCCCTAGTCACAATCACATTTCAAATCAGAGCGAACTCTTACTTTAAAGTGCTGGGGCAGAGCCCAGTGTGACTTTGTAGCTCTTGCTCGATCCATCGGGAAGAGTCGCGACCACTGTGATCACCGTTCCGGGAGCATAAGAACGAACTTTAACAATCGCTGCATCGCGATTCGCAATCTTCACACCATCGATTGAGGTAATGATTGAGCCAACCACCATTCCCGCCTTCTGCGCCCCTCCAGTTGGGCTCAATTCATAAATCTTGGCTTGAGTATCTGGTGATGTGGATTCAAAAGTAATTCCAATCAATGGGCGGGTAGATTTACCGGTTGCAATAATTTCATCGATAACCCGCTTTGCTTCATTAATTGGAATTGAAAATCCAAGACCAATACTTCCGCTGGTTCCGCCAGAAGATAAGGTCGCAATTGCCGAGTTAACTCCGATTATGCGCCCTTGTGTGTCAACTAAAGCACCACCTGAGTTTCCTGGGTTAATAGCCGCATCTGTTTGAATAGCGTTCACATATGAAACTGAATCCG
>CANMCL010000151.1 GCA_947496345.1 Actinomycetota bacterium | reverse complement strand
AGTCCCCGTAGCTCAGTGGATAGAGCAACCGCCTCCTAAGCGGTAGGTCGCAGGTTCAACTCCCGCCGGGGACACCAATAGAAGTTGTTTGATTTCGTTTAGTAAAGGTAAATTCTGAATATGACATTCATAGCGCAAGAAGCTACCGAAGCAGATGTTACGAAAATACTCGATATTGCGAATTCAAATCTTCTTTCACTAAACCCCAATGACATACCTATGGGAGAGATCGAAGGACTTGAGTTTGTTCGAGGTTTTTTTGACCCTGCGATTACTAGATTGACAAAACTACACGTTGAGGATGACTGGCAGAGTTTCATCACTCTCAATCCAGACTCTTCGCGCAAGCGCTTCTATCTAGACATCTACACAAGGCCTGGTGCACAGACTCTCTTGCCATCATTGGATTTAGCATTGGAACTAGCAAGAAAGCACGATCCGGAGTATCGGCTCTGGCTAGGAGTGCAATCCAATGATCTTGAATACAAGAGTCTTCTTGAGGGCCGCAAATTCACAATTCTTCGAAAGTATTGGACTTTAGAGATGAGAATCCCAGTTGAAAATGAGAGCAGAAGTGATTCACTTGGTGTGATTCGAGAATTAGATCTCGACAAAGAAGACGACCTACGTACTTTTCATGAGGTTCACCAAGATGCGTTCAGTCAGCACTTTGGTTTTATGCCGCGGCACTTTGACGAGTGGAGCGAACTTGTGATTCGAGATAAAGACGAGATCAATTTACAGGCCTGGCTTGTTTCGGTGAATGGGGTTCCCGCCGGCTTTGTGGATTTCAACGATGAGCAACTCCACAATGATTCAGGTTATGTCGCAGGTTTAGGAGTAAGGCAAGCGTTTCAAGGAAAGGGGCTTGGTGAGGCACTACTTCGCCATGCAATTCAGATCAATAGCGAATTGGGACGTTCGAAACTCTGTCTTAGTGTTGATGCAGGAAATGAAAGTGGAG
Source organism: Actinomycetota bacterium (assembly GCA_947496345.1). The sequence goes on along the minus strand of CANMCL010000151.1, from coordinate 2,143 downwards.
CACTTCGGCTCTATGAAAAAGTGGGAATGAATCCCATCTCCGAGTGGCATCAATACGAGAATCTTAATTGGAGCAAGTGATCCTCTCTCCAACAGAAGAATTAGAAACAACCGCCTCCTAAGCGGTAGGTCGCAGGTTCAACTCCCGCCGGGGACACCAGTTCTTAAGCAAATACGACAGTGCGCTTGCCAACAACAAAGATTTTATCTTCGGAGTAAAGCTTTACCGCTTTTGCTAGAACTCGGCGTTCAATATCGCGACCAATAGCAATTAACTCTTCAGGGGTTGCAATGTGAGTAACGTGTGCAACATCTTGTTCAATGATTGGGCCTTCATCTAAGTCACTTGTTACAAAGTGAGCACTTGCACCAATGATTTTCACACCACGTTCATGTGCCTGGTGATACGGCTTGGCACCTTTGAAACCAGGCAAGAACGAGTGGTGAATATTGATGATCTTACCTGGCATACGATTACAGAAGTCGGCAGAAAGAATCTGCATGTAACGAGCAAGAACTACAAAATCAATCTCAAGTAATTCAATTTGCTTAGTGATCTCGGCTTCTTGCGTTGCTTTATCGCCAGGTAAGTACATGAATTTAACGCCATGAGATTCAACAAGTTGGCGCAGTTCTTCGTGGTTTGAAATCACTAATGGAATTTCAACTTTAAGTTCGCCAAGTTCATTTAAATAGAGCAAGTCACGCAAGCAGTGGCTCTCTTTAGAAACCATAACTAGCGCACGTGGACGCTCTGAAGTTGGCCGAATATGAAGAGCCGGGTTGTATTTAGCTAAGCCTTCACTAAGTGACTTTTCGGCTGCTGCTTGACCTTGTGAAGTTTCAAAGCGAGTGCGCATCACAAAGGTGTTAGTAGCCGGATCAGTAAACTGCTGATTCTCGATAATGTTTCCGCCACAGGCTAAAACCGCAGAAGTCATCGCGTGAACGATGCCTGGTTGGTCAGCACATTGCAGGGAAGCAATTAAATCCATGGCTAAAGGGTAAGGGTTATTAGTGCTTAATCGTAAATCGCTGCATTGCTTTAGGTGCCCACCAGTTACGTTCACCCAATAGTCGCATCAGAGCTGGCACGAGTAAGGCGCGAATCAAAGTGGCATCAAGAACCACTGCAAATGCAACTCCAAAGCCCATCATCTTTATCGAGGTAACACCGCTAGTTACAAAGGCTGCGAATACCACTGCTAGCAGCACTGCAGCTGCGGTAATTATTCGTGCTGATCGTTGCAAGCCTGTAGCAACCGATTCAATATTTGATTTACCAAGCAGATGCTCTTCGCGAATGCGTGAAAGCAAGAAGAGTTCGTAGTCCATCGATAGCCCAAAGACCACTACGAAAATGAGAATGACAATTGAGGTATCAAGCGTGCCAGTTACCGTGAATGAACCGACTAGCCATTGCAAATGGCCGTCTACGAAGATCCAAGTCATTACGCCCATAGTTGCTGCTAAAGACATGACGTTGAGGAGTATGGCCTTGATCGGCAAAATAATTGAACCAGTAAATACAAAGAGCAGAATCAAAACGCTAATTGCAATCCAACCGAGAGCCAGTGGCAATGTTTCTGCAATTCCATCTTGAGTGTCTGTGTAATCAGCTGCTACTCCACCGATTAGCGTTCCGGCGGGTGCGGGCAAATCGCGCAGGTTATGAATCAACTGCTGAGCTTCAGGTGATCGTGGCAACATTGATTCATATGCCGTGATTTGAATATCGTTGCCGATAGTTTGAGGCGTAGCCACGGTAACAATTCCGGAGACTTTCTTAACTTCTTCAATGTAACTTGAAATTTCATTCTCTTTACCAGCACCATCTAAAACAAGTATGTCAATAGTGGCAATATTGCTTTCAAAACGAGATTCTTGAATTGCAGTAGCAACTGCAGCTGGGTTGCTTGCTGGCAAAATTCTAGAGTCACCTTGCGAGAAAGCGATATTTTTGATTGGCGCAGCGAGTATTCCCAGAATTATTAGTGATAGCAGAACAACTGCAACCGGGCGCTTCATAACTAAACGAGCAGTTTGAGCCCAGCGTCCCTCATCCTTATGCTCGATAGCTGATTTACGAACGACGCCTTTATTAACTTTCGTTCCGAGCATGGCCAGAATTGGAGGCAGACCGA
>CANMCL010000150.1 GCA_947496345.1 Actinomycetota bacterium | reverse complement strand
CCATCTATCTGATCGAGCGCTTCTTTTCTTACAAGAAAGAATTGACCATTAGCAACGGCAAGGGAAGTACGGCTAGATCTTTCGGCGATACGTAATGGAACAGTTGTCATCCAAGACCATTGCAGAAGTGGTTGCACTAAGCGCTCAGCGAAAGTCTTTGCAATTTGCTTTGGATAGGCAGAGATAAAATCACGCATTCCGAGCATGGAAATGGTCTGTGCTATTGCAGTGGGTGCAAGGCGAACATCAGCATCCAAAGTCACGATGAATTTACCGCTTGCTGCTAAGTAACCTTGCTGTAAGGCCCAAGGTTTGCCTAGCCAATCATTTGGCAAGGCTGGCGCGTTGATGATTTTTATTGGTGCACCAGCGGATTTAGCATCGCTAAGTAACTTGCCAGTGCCATCTTCTGAAGAATCATCTATAAAGATTATTTCCACGGAGTCGAGAGCGCTTTGGTTGGTGAGAGAGGTAACGAGCTCTGCGATATTTTCAGATTCATTACGCACCGGAATCAATATAGTTACCGGGGAGGTAATCTGCTCAACTCGCTTTGGTCGACGAATCGTGAAGAAGTTAATCGCAGTGATTAAAAGCAGAAAGATGGAGAATATGAAAAGTGCGGTAGCCATCTAATTGTTAGGGGCGGCCGAGCCAACGCGAAAAGATGTAAGGCGCTAGAACTAGTCCGAAGCTTGCTCCGAAGAGCAGGGCGACGCCGGGACGATCAAAGAAGAATAAGTTAGAGATAACACCAGCAAACCAGGTCCAAATTAGAAATACATCTACCGCTGCCAGGCTAGCGCTTACTTTACGTCGATCGTGCGGTAGCGATATGTGCAAAATAGCGATTAACGCCATTCCCGATAGCAACCAACCAAATGCATTTGATAGTGGAATTTCTGGTGAGAAAGGAACATGTGAGCCGGTAACTTCCCAAGTCCAACGACCAGCAGAAACCATTTGTGGATCTAAGAAGAAGTCATAGGCCATTAATCCAAAACCGCCGTAGAGAAATACCCAACTACCTGCAACGCGACGAGCAGCGCAAAGAATTGGATGAGCGATCATGGCCCAAGCAAAAGGAACAACCAACGGAACACCTAAAATTTGTGGGCCGAGTGAAGCGTCATAAGAATATATTCCAAAAGGCCAACCAGATTTTAAGCCAAGTAATTCAATGAAATATCCGAAGCTCAGAGCTATACCTAGATATGTAAATGTATAACGTGATCCATAAGCAAGAAGCGCGTGAAGTGCCATTGCCCCAGCACCCCAATAAACAGTTGCAATTGTTACGACGCGCAACACCTCGCCATTTAGAAGTGGATAACTGACTTGCAGCAAGATCGCGATACCTAAAGTTAAATTGAGCAATAACTGAGCTCGGTAGGAAATTCCGCGACGGCGATTACGACGTGGTGAGTAATGGCGAATCGACATGGTCTAAGTCTGCCCTAATTAAGGATTACTTAGTAATCCAAGCGAGCTTTAACCGCGAATATCGCGTACTGCAAAGCGGGCGAAGAGTTCTTCGGCATACCATTGATGCCGCTCAGTCGCAGCGATCGCTTCTTGATGCGCAGCACCCTTATATGCGAAGTTTCGAAGAGCCGCACCTGTTTGCCAGTGGGAGAAAGTTCCTTGCAATCCGATTGGGGCCTCACCGATCCCGATGGTTTTAATTAGCCCAGGTGATGAGTGAAGACTCTGCGTCACGGGTGGGACTGCGCGCCAGAATCGAAAATTCTGGAACCATTTAATTCGAGCACGAGTAATGGCAATTACTTCACCATCAGTCTGCACTGCCGAATATGCAAAGGGATTGGTCTTCGCCCATAGCCCGTGAGATGAGATCGGATCTAGTAAATATCTAACTTCTGATAGCGAATGTGCTCGCCATCTCTTGATCAACTTTGAATTATCTAGCGCTTGCAAATTGGCGTTATCAATAACGATCAAAGCGCCCCAGCGATTGGCATCGGCATCACGAGGAGTAAAGGTTTCTCCTTTTCCGGTTCCCAGCATTTTTGCAAAGCGCACACCATTAAATTTGCGAATCACGCGACGATCTAGAGCCATATGCAATAGCGCAAAACCGACTTTGCGCTGCTTTAACTTCCAGAAGTAGATAACTGTGACGAGATCATTACTCATTTACTGACACCTGATGCCTCAAATATCTCTGCTGCCACTTCTTGCGGGTGATCCCACATTGGCGCGTGCCCACACTCTTCAAATATCTTCCACTTCGAGTGCGCTGGTGCCATAGTGCGTTCTTGACAAGCTGTCGCAGGAAGCGTGTTATCGCTATCCCCAAAAATTATTGTTACTGGAATCGCAGAATCAATGACAGAATCAAATCGTTTTTGCACCATTGCATTGGAGCCTGGTACATATCCAGGGGAGTTAGCAATTGCAATAGTTGCATCAACGCAAAGTTCAATTGAGAAATTTTGCCAGCGCGGACTCACTCTTTCAAAACCTGATTTGCGGGCCCACTCGTACTTTAAAAATGCCGGCGCTATCGCCGCAGTACTTCTCGCCAAAAAGCGAAGCGCTGAAACTCCCGAAAAAATCTGCACAAAGGAAGCTAGCCAGAAGCCTGCCGGCGCTAAGGCGACAACGCTTCTTACTGTTTGCGGATGTTCGGCCGCGATCTCAAGTGCGATCCATCCGCCCCAAGAATTTCCAACTAGATCAAAGTTAGTCACGTTAAATTGTTGGGCTACTTCGTTAACAATTAAATTGGCCAAAGAACGCGGATCCATCATTTGTGATTTATTTAGTGGCGTTTTGCCATGCCCAGGCAGATCTACGGTGATTATGTTGTATTGCGGTTGTAGAAATGGGATCAAAGGCTTCCAGGCGGTTGCTGCCGAGCCCAACCCGTGCACCATCACGATATGAGGCGCATTAGTTGCCTCAGATGGGAAGAGTTGTAATGAAAGGTTCATCTTAAATTCAGATATTACTCTGTGCCGCAGGGCATTGCCCGCTGATCTATACCCGATGATTGGGGAGTGAATTTGAGACGAATACTTGCCGAAGCCATTGGCACCGCCACTTTATTGCTGGTTGTAATCGGCTCTGGTGTAATGGCCACTAATCTCTCAAAAGATGTTGGCGTGCAGTTAACGATCAACTCAGCGG
>CANMCL010000149.1 GCA_947496345.1 Actinomycetota bacterium | reverse complement strand
GCGGATGAATTAGTTTCGTTAGCAGCAGGCTTTGGCGGTTTCACAATTGGCGTTGCCGCCTTTCCAGATGGCCACCCTGCATCAAATGGTGATTTTGCTGACGATGTGGAAACACTTATTCGAAAGGAAGCCGCTGGAGCAACATTTGCAACCACTCAATTCTTCTTTGAAGCCGCTAAATGGAAAGCGCTAGTCGATAAGTTATCCGCCCGCGGTTCACAGTTGCCAATCATCGCCGGAATTTTGCCAGTTACAAATGTCAATCAATTTAATCGAATGGCTGAATTAACTGGGACTCCGATACCTAGCGCAATATCTGCGGCTTTTGAGAAAGTAAAAGACAACCCAGATGATGTTCGAAAGTTAGGCGTTGAATTAGCGACAAAGCTTTGCGAAGAACTTTTGGCTGCAGGAGTTCCTGGTTTACATTTTTATACTATGAATACATCTACTGCCACGCGCGAGATATTCGCCCAGATTAAAGATAAAAAGCGGGCATGAAAAAGGAAGAATTCAACTCCACGTGGAGTGATTTGCACGGGGGAGCCGAAATAAAGGGAATCGTAAAAACCTGGTTGGCTATTTCATTTGCATCCGCAAAGTTTCTCTCTAAATTACATATCACCCCAAATATTTTGACTCTGCTCGGAGTCCTATTTGCAACTGCAATGGCGGCTAATCCGCTCTCGCTTTGGGCGATCCCACTGCTGGTTTTATCTCTCTACGCTGATGGAATTGATGGCAGCGTTGCTATCTTTCAAAAGCGGCAGAGTTCATTTGGTGCAATTCTTGATTCGGTAGCTGACCGCATCAGCGAAGCGCTCTGGTTTTACGTTGCCTATCGAATCGGAGCCCCAGCCTGGTTGGTTCTTGCAACTTACGTAATTGCCTCAACGCAAGAGTATGCGCGGGCACGACTCACTTCGCTAGGAATCAGTGGCGTTGGTGTGGTTACTCCTGCAGAACGTCCAGTGCGGGCAAGTTTTATTTTTATAGCACTAGTTTCCTATGCATTGAGTTTCGAATTAGTAACTTTAACTATGGCGATTCTCGCCATTCTGCAGTTAATTAGTTTTGGCTTAGTGGCTCGTTTTGCCCACAATAGCTTGCGCAACAATCTCGGCGCTTAAGCCAACTAAAGGTAGCCCACCACCCGGATGTGCCGATCCTCCTACGCAATACAAACCTTTCAGAGGTGAGCGATTCTTCGCGCGCATAAAGGCAGAGCGGGCACCGTTACTGGAAGTGCCATAGATCGCACCACCGGGTGCTGCAACAGTTCTCTCTAAATCTGCGGGTGTGCGGATCTCCAACACTTCTAAACGGTCGCGAATTGAAATCCCGCGAGATTCAAGTGAGTCAATAATTTGCATCGCATAACGATGGTTAAAGTCGGCATCGTTCCAGTTAAAGCCATCCGCGCCGTTTGCATTGTGGCGCGGAGCATTTACCAGCACAAACCATGCTTCGTGGCCAGGATGTTTAACCATAGATTCATCCTGAGGTGCGCATAGATAGATTGTCGGATCTTGTACTGGTTGCTTGCGATCAAAGATATCTACAAACTCTGCATCATAATTTTCTGGAAAGAAGATGTTGTGATGCGAAAGTCCGGTCCCGCTTTCGCTGGGACGAAGGCCCAGCAGCAAGGAGAAGCCGGCAAGTGAAGGATCGGCTTTAGCCAAGTTAGCGCGTTCTCTATGCAATTTCTTAACTTTTCCAGTTACCAATTTGTTGTATACCGCAGTGGCATCTGCATTTGCAACGACTATGGAGAAAGGCAGTTTTCGATTATCCGCCAAGGTGATTCCGGTTGTGGAAGTACCGTCGTGATCAATTTGACTGACGCTTACATTAAATTCAAACTTAACACCACGGTCTAAGCATCTTTGATAGACCGCATCGGCTAACTTTCCAACTCCGCCTTTGATATGCCATGCACCAAATGCTTCTTCCACAAAGGCAATTGAGGCGAGCACCGCAGGAGCAACGCGTGGATCAGAACCGCTATAAGTTGCATAGCGATCAAGAATCTTGCGCAACCTTTGATCTTTCAACTTTAAGTCACGTAGAGATTTCCAAGGTGCAATTATTCGTATATCGCGCAGAAGGGTCGGGCGCTTCAAAAGCGAAAGCACTGAACGCAACTCTGATTCAATAAATGGTTCGCGCGAGACATCCCACATTGCTTCGGCTTGAAGCATGATCTGATCCCACTCCTGGGCTGAAGAACTTCCGAAAGAGGTTTCAATCGCTGACAAGGTTTCTTTACGCGACAAATTGGCAAAACGTACGGCACTGCCATCAGCGAATCTATAGTCAAAAGATGGACTGACGGCTTGCAATTCAACTACACGTCCCATCACATCACCTGTGCGTTGAAAGAAATCGCGATATACCGCTGGCAAAGTTAGAAGTGAGGGACCAGTGTCAAAAGCATAATTTCCGATCCATTCGGTACGGCACTTTCCACCGTGACGATCAGATGCTTCAAAAACGGTTACTTCATAACCTGCTCTTGCTAAACGAGCTGCGGTGCACATTCCACCCATGCCGGCCCCAATGACTGCTACACGTTCTTTAGGTGCGCTCACAAGGTGCGCCCCTTCCACTGAACTCTTCCGCGCATCCGCCAACTATAGATAATCAAATAGATCAAGATGGCTGATGAAATTGGATGCAGCAGTGAATCCAGTAATCGTCCATCAGAGCGTTGGGCACTCAGCATCCGAGTTAAGACTATTAATTCGTAGGTAAAGAGTCCGATGGGATTGCCGCTAAGCATAATTAGAACGGGAGCGATTCCAGTTAGAAAGATAAATGCAACAGCAAGTGTTGCACCTAGTGGATTTGAAAATGCGCTCCAAAGCGATTTACCATAACCAGCCTTAATCTCATCAAAGTTCTTATACATACGAGTTTGGGCTAACCTCGATCCATCAGCCACGCCGCCATGGGCGCCAGATGAAATCAGCGCGCGGGCAAGTTTCATGTCATCAAGTACTTGCCCTGCAATCAACTTAAAGCCATCTATCTGATCGAGCGCTTCTTTTCTTACAAGAAAGAATTGACCATTAGCAACGGCAAGGGAAGTACGGCTAGATCTTTCGGCGATACGTAATGGAACAGTTGTCATCCAAGACCATTGCAGAA
>CANMCL010000148.1 GCA_947496345.1 Actinomycetota bacterium | reverse complement strand
GTTATCTGCGCTAAAACACCAGCAACTTCCGCATCTTCGTTGGCATACCCATCAACCGATGGTTTGGTGCCGTGATCATTTAGGGCGATTAACTCTTGACCCATTGCCCCGTGACGCAAGAGCGCGTTAGCGGCAAAGGTGATTTCGGGAGTTGAGCGGTATCCAGTGCTTAAGCGAATTACTTCTGCATCTGGAAAGCGTTGGGTAAAACTATTTAAAAATACTGGAGTAGCTCCGGCAAATGAGTAAATCGTTTGCGCAGGATCACCAACTACGCAAATATCTTGGCGCGAACCAAGCCAAGCGTTAATCAAACGCTGTTGCACGGGAGAAATATCCTGGTACTCATCAATAGTGAAGTAACGGTATTGATCCTGCACGCGTTCGCGCACCGTGCGTTCTTCTTCTAGCATTGCAGCGGTCAGTAAGAGCACATCTTCAAAATCAATTGCTAACTCTTGTTTTTTAACGCTTTCATATGCCGTGTAAACCTGCGCTAGTTTTTCGGCGCTCACTCTTGGTTTTTGGCTGCGCTTGGCAATTTCATTTACAAAATCTTCGGGGGCAACTTGTGAAACCTTCGCCCATTCGATTTCGCTGGCGATATCGCGCATTAACTCGCGTGAAGTCGCGCGCAGTTCACCTGATAGCCCAGCGCGATTGATCGCTTCACCTATAAACCCTGCCTTGGCGGTCATTAACTCAGGTACTCGTCCACCGAATACGCTCGGCCAGAAGTAAACCAACTGCTTGAGCGCCGCTGCGTGAATTGTTCGTGCGGCAACGGTCGGGACTCCCAATACGCGCAATCGCGTGCGCATCTCACCGGCTGCGCGAGATGTGAAAGTTAGCGCCAGTACTTTCTGAGGATCCATTGTGCCGATACTCGCGGCATACGCGATGCGGTGAGTAATTGCTCTGGTTTTTCCCGTTCCGGCTCCGGCGATTACACAAACTGGACCACGGGTAGCAAGAGCAACTGCTTTTTGATCAGCATCGAGAGCGGACAAGATTTCTTCAGCGCGGATAGCACCGGCTTCTTGCGTCATGCACTTAACCAACGATCAATCATCTTGCGCGAAACCGACATTTCCGGTGGCAATAAAAGTGTTCTGGCAGATACTTCAGTTTTTAATTCGTCACGGGATAACCATTTGATGGCAACGATCTCTTCACCGTCAGGGAGTGCACTTTCTGGAAAATCTGTAACCGCTTCAAAAGAGATCATGATGGATGCCGGGAATGGCCAAGGTTGTGACCCAAGGTAATTTACTTCGCGAACCGCTAGACCGGCTTCTTCAAAGACTTCGCGCTGTACACATTGTTCGAAAGTTTCACCGGGTTCTAGAAAACCTGCAAAGCATGAGAATCGTCCTTCTGGCCAGATCGCTTGTCGTCCCAACAAAATTCGATCTTGGCTATCGCGCACCAAAACAATTATTGCGCAATCTGTGCGCGGGTAATGTTCACTCTTATCTTTATCGCAAGTACGAACCGCACCACCGAGTGAAACAGATGTGCTCGCACCACACCTGGCACAATGTGGATGGGTGTTATGCCAATTTGAGAGCGCAACTGCGTGCACTGCAATCTCCATCTGCAACTCATCGAGCTCTCCCCCGATTTCGCGCAGAGTTAAATAACCTGCGGGGGCTTGATCGTCATCAGAATTTTTATGCGGTGAATTCCACGCAAAGTAGGGTTCGTTATTTACTTGATCTAACCCTAAGAAATACCGCTCTCCTGGTTTAAATCCTTCGCTGTCAATCAATGCGGCAACTTGCGTGGTATCTAGATAACGGAGTTGGGTAACGCCATCGGCGACTGACAAACGTCCGGCGCTAAAGTGCACGATCTTCGCCTTTGCCCAGAGCTGATCAAGTGAAACCTGATTTTTGCGCAGGTGGGCAGCGCGATCCATCTTCGATACCTGTCCGTTGACCGCGCTCATAAGGGTGAACGCTACTAGCCTTCGCCATATGCGCATCACCTCGTGGAATCTCCTTCACGGTATGGAAATCCCTCCTAACAAATCTGGCCCCTCGCTGGCGGCGCTGCATCGAGCCATAGCCGCGCTGGCCACAGAAGTGATCGCGGTACAGGAGATCGATTACAACTTGCCGCGCTCAGGGTCGGTAAACCAGATTGCAGAAGTTGCATCTGCAATGGGCGCAAAGTATTGGGCATTTGCACCGAGCATTAGCGGAACTCCCAGTGAGAAGTGGCGCAAATTAAATGAGAGCGACCCCAAGGTAATAACAGATAATTCCAGCGAGGTACTTTTAGGAAGCTATGGAATTGGAATTGCATCGACTATAAGAGTTGTGAAGTGGCATCGCTTCGAACTTGGAAACTCTCCAATTGGTATGCCCCTTGTTGTGCCAACTGAAAGTGAGACTAGTAGTCGTCCAAAGATTCGCGCAATTTATGTTCACGATGAGCCACGTGTAGCGTTGGCAGCAACTTTAGAAAATGGTTTTACCGTTGTAAATACACATCTTTCCTTTGTACCTGGCGTTAACTTGGCTCAGTTAAAGAGGTTGAAGAAGTGGGCGCTGCAAATTGGTAGCGAGAGTAATACCAAGGTTTTATTAATGGGTGATTTAAATCTGCCAAAGAACCTTCCGGTTGCTCTCTCTAAGTGGCGATCGCTTATCACCCAAAATACCTATCCCAGCTGGGGCGCTAAGGTGCAATTTGATTACATTCTTTCCAATGAATTGACTCCCCATGAATATCAAACTTCTAAATACCCAACTATGGCAATCAGTGATCACTTACCGATCGGCGTCGAAATACTAACTTCGCAACGATAAGAGATCGATTAGTTCTTTCTCTGTTAATAAATCTGCGCTGCGATCAGTCTGCCCACTTGGGACATAGTGAAAAGCAGCCGAGACTTGTGCTGGATCTATTCCCTTTAAATTTGCCCAGGCCAAGCGATAGACGGCAAGTTGCACTGCAGATGAAGGACCTAGCTTGGTGGACCCCGTCTTCCAATCAATGACTTCATATCTTCCATCAATTTCATAAACTGCATCGATGCGTCCACGCACTAAAACTGGGCCAATAACCGCTTCGAATGGCACTTCCACTGCAACTGGAATACGAAGTGCCCATTCTGATGCCAACCAGGTGTTTTTAAGGCCTTCTAAAGT
>CANMCL010000147.1 GCA_947496345.1 Actinomycetota bacterium | reverse complement strand
CCTGGAAAGCGGCTACGCCACTAAAGCGTTATGCAAGTGCTGAAGAAGTTGTTGGAGTTACTGAATTTTTATTTTCAGATGCTAATGCTTGGGCCACCGGAAGTACTTACGACTTCGATGGTGGCCTCGGCTTAAACTCTTGGTAGAAAAGAAAAGAGGCCAGTTGCCTGGCCTCTTTTCCCATCCCTCGACAAAAGATTACTTATAGACGTCAGTCCAGTTCGTAATCTTTAAGATGTACCACTGTCCGCCTTCAACAGCTTTTGCCAAAGTGGCATCGGCTGGATCAAGGTCAGGACGAGCCTTTGCAGGAGTTGCGTGAATCTGCGCTACAAACATGTAGTAGCTAGCCGTATCAGACTTAGATGTACGCAATTCAGTTGTTACATCAACGATTCCTGAGGATTCTTCATCTTGAGTGATGAAGGAAGCACCCGTTGATGTGAAGTATTCCGCTTTAAATTGAGCGATAGTTCCAACTTTGCCATCGCTAATGCGATAAGAAACGATACGCGCAAGGTGAGCATTGTTGCCTGGATCTTCTTGGATCAAGACATTTCCAAATGAATCTACTGAGATGTTATCTGGCTTAGACATGTAAATGCTTTCAGATCCATCTAGTAGCAGTTCAAGAGTTGCACCGCTCAAAGGCTTTGAAACATCATTAAAGCGAATGCGCCATAGCGCTCCACCATCGCGACTTACTGTTGGTGTAGCTGGATTTGGGGTAGTAGCTGCAACAGCCTTGTTAAGAGGATCCGAGTCTGATTGTGTAGTTACGAAGTAGTAATCATTTGGCTTCTTTGGATCGAACTGACCATCTTCTACGCGAGCAAATTCAATTCCCTTTGCATTCGCTTCAATGTTCTGATCTTTTCCATTCGCCTTGATATTAACTTCAGCAAATGAGATTGGGAGAGGCTTGTTCTTGCCGTACTTAGTGCGAATCTCGGCATCGTTCGCAACCACTGCGCCTGCAGCCGCTGCTACAACATATGACTTTCCGTTGGTAAAGCCAGCTTTTTCATACCAAGTGCCGGTCTTTGTCTTTGTTCCGACATACATCCATTGTTGGCTATCTGTTGCTGAACCATCTTCATTGGTCATAAGTACAGTTGTCTTGCCCTTGGTTGGTGCTGGGATCACATTCTCCCAAGCAGCGAGTCCGAGAGCCGGAAGTTGTACGAGTTGGCCGTTTGTTAGGTTTGTAGCGAAAGCGCGTGATTCATCTCCGCCTTCTTCTCCGGCAAGAAATACTGCATCGGTAAATCCATAACCAGATGCCTTGTCAAAGAATGATCCTGCTGGAGCAAGTGATCCTGAGCAGAAACGATTTAACAAGTAAGAGTGATTAAGAGTTCCGAAAGAATCCTTAACCAAAGCACCTGCTGGGGCTACTGGAGTTTGACCGTACTTACCAGTTGTGTAGTCATACCAAACTACATCTTTAAATAGGTCAACCGCTTTTGTAACCTTCTGTGTTTTTAGGTCATAAGTCATATCGCTTAGGAATGATCCTGAAACTAGTCCACCAGCTGTTGTACGTCCGGCTGCAACTGCGTTAGTTGCGCTCCATTCGTGGTTGGTAATAATGCGGAGAGAATTACCATTTTTAATAACACCAAGTCCGTCTGGAATTCCTGGAACAAGGTATGTGCCAACCATGTCACCTGCTGAGGCAAATGGGGTAAGAGTCGCAGATGTTGCAACAGCTTCTACATATACTGGCGCTGCTGCATTTGCAGGAGCTGCCGAGATTGCTAGAAACGCAGTAGCAGTTATTACTGCTATTCCACGCTTTACTTGAATCAATTTCACTTAAATCTCCTATTTGGGTTATGGGAAGTTCTGGGTTCGAACGAGGCGATCTAATCTCTTGATTATGAATAGATAGCAATTAACTAAGTAATAACTCGTGAATTAGCAGTTATGATCAAATAGAATCTAATGAAATAAACATCTTCCAAAATGAACAGAGCGCTTACTGGAGGTAAATATCCGTAAGCGCTCTGATGCATTGGTAGCCCCGAAGGGATTCGAACCCTCGTAGCTGACTTGAGAAGCCAGAGTCCTAGGCCGCTAGACGACGGGGCCCTAGTACATTTTTAAACGTTTATTGCTTGTATTGCTGGGTACTGCGCTGGGGTACCAGGACTCGAACCTAGACTTACTGAACCAGAATCAGCAGGGCTGCCAATTACCCCATACCCCATTAGAACAGGGGCAAGAATACCGCAATTTTTACAGAAGATTTATAGGTCTATCGCCGCAGTAATTCGGGCCAATGAGGCTTCTTTACCGAGTAACTCCATTGACTCAAAGAGCGGCGGTGAAATTGTGCTTCCAGTTGTTGCGATACGCACTGCGCCAAAAGCAATACGTGGCTTTAAGCCCATCTCTTCAATAAGTGATGCGCGAAGTGCGGCTTCAATGGAATCGTGGTTCCAGGTTGTAAGCGGTGTTAACTCGGCTAACGTCCGCTTTAAAACTTCTTTGGAAGCCCTATCGGTTACCTTAGACAGCGAAGCTTCTTCTACTGCAAAGTTCTTTACAAACAAGAATCGGAGCATCGCTGGTACTTCATCAAGTTTCACAATGCGCTCTTGAATTAGTGGCAGTGCTTGTTTAACTAGTGCAATTTCAGAATCGCTTCCAGTGATTACACCAGCTTTTGTTAAAAATGGAAGCGACCACTTAAGAAACTCGTCCAATGTCAAGGCGCGAATCTTGTCACCATTAATCGCTTCTAACTTCTTCATATCAAAGCGTGCTGGTGAAGAATGGACTTTATCAACGGTAAATAACTCACAGAGTTCAGCCATTGTTACATTTTCACGATCATCACCTGGTGACCAACCAAGGAGCGCTAAATAGTTACAGATCGCCTCAGGTAAATAACCTTGTTCGCGATACCAAGCGATTGAAACTTCGCCGTTGCGCTTAGAAAGTTTGGCATTATCTTGACCCATAACAAATGGCAGGTGGGCAAATACTGGGTAATCAGCAATTGCTACGCCCATTGCTTGATAGACCCGAATCTGGCGTGGTGTTGATGAAAGGAGATCTTCTCCGCGTAAAACGTGAGTTACCTTCATCAAAATATCATCGACCGCAACAGCCAAGGTGTATAGCGGTGAACCATCTGCGCGTACCAAGACAAAG
>CANMCL010000146.1 GCA_947496345.1 Actinomycetota bacterium | reverse complement strand
GGTTCTCTCGCAACGCTGCAAGGCGAGATCAATGGAGAGACAGTTAATCCAGCAGGTGTTGCAAGTAACGACGAGCTTTCATTACGTCGAAAGGCGAAAGGCGCCTAATACACTTATCCTTCCCCTAGGCAAATCTTTTGGGGTCACCGGCCCCTAAAGCAAATTAGGGGAGTAGTGATGAGTTACGAAGGTGAAGAGTTTGTAACTCGTCATATAGGTCCATCTTCTGCTGATGAGCAGCAGATGCTCCAGGTACTTGGTTACAGCGATCTTAAGACATTTGTAAAAGATGTAGTGCCGGCTAATATTCAAATTGCACAGTCGCTATCGCAAGTATTGGATTCAGCAAAAAGCGAAGTAGCGGTTATCTCCGAGTTGCGCGAGATAGCGTCGCAGAATCAAGTTTTCACTTCGCTGATCGGCGGCGGGTACTACGGAACAATCACACCTGCCGTAATCAAGCGAAATGTTCTAGAGAATCCAGCTTGGTATACCGCCTATACGCCATACCAACCTGAAATTTCGCAAGGTCGACTAGAAGCAATCTTCGCTTTTCAAACTGTCATATGTGAGATGACGGCGTTATCGCTTTCTAATGCTTCTATGCTCGATGAAGGTACTGCGGCAGCAGAGGCCATGACCTTGGCGCGGCGCACTTCAAAAACAAGCGATAGCGCTGTCTTCCTGATTGAAGAGAACGTTCACCCTCAGACTAAAGCGGTTGTAGAAACTAGGGCCAAGCCATTAGGCATTGAAGTTATCGAAGTCGATGCAGGTCACGTGGCCAGGGATGGTTTTGATAGAGAATTTTTCGGCTTGCTTGTGCAATATCCGGATACGACCGGTGAAGTGTCTGATTTCTCTAAAGTTTCAGAGTATGCACACTCCAAAGATGCTCTTGTAATTGCAGCAACAGATCTTTTAGCGCTTACTTTGTTAACTCCACCGGGGGAGTGGGGCGCAGATATCGCAATAGGTTCTGCACAGCGCTTTGGTGTGCCGATGGGCTTCGGTGGTCCACACGCTGGCTTTATGGCGGTTCGTGCTGGTTTGGAAAGATCATTGCCTGGACGTTTAGTCGGGCAGAGTATTGATTCACATGGGAATCCAGCATTTCGTTTAGCGCTGCAAACTCGTGAGCAACATATTCGCCGAGATAAAGCCACTAGTAATATTTGTACCGCACAGGTTTTGCTGGCAAATATGAGTGCTTTCTATGCGATGTGGCATGGACCGGTTGGTTTACGCGCGATCGCGGAACGAGTGCACGGTTATGCTTCCCGCTTACAAAGTGCGGCTAATTCACGGAATGTAAATGTCTTTGACACGGTAACAATTGATGTAGTCGATGCAGAAGCTATTCATCGATCAGCGCTTGAAAATAAGATCAATTTGGGCCGTATCTCAGATACTCAGATTCGCGTGGCCTTTGATGAAACGACGACGGATTCAACCTTTAAATTGGTCTTGGAAATCCTCGGGTTAAGTGATGCTAAGCCAAAGATTATCTCGGAGGTATTCTGTCGCAGGTCTAGTTACCTAATGCATCCAGTTTTCAATACTTATAGGTCTGAAACTTCTATGATGCGATACTTAAGAACATTGGCCGATCGTGATTTAGCCCTGGATCGCACCATGATTCCACTCGGTTCTTGTACGATGAAGTTAAACGCGGCAACCGAAATGGAAGCGGTGACTTGGCCTGAGTTCTCTTCACTTCATCCATTCGCCCCTGCAGATCAATCTAAGGGTTCACGTTTATTGATTGATCAGTTGTCAAAATGGTTGGTCCAAATCACTGGCTATGACGCCGTTTCACTTCAACCAAACGCTGGAAGCCAAGGTGAGTTTGCTGGTCTACTAGCTATTCGTAACTATCACGATTCTCGTGGTGAAATGGATAGAAATATCTGTCTGATTCCTTCAAGTGCCCACGGAACAAATGCGGCTAGTGCGGTTATGGCTGGAATGAAGGTAATTGTCATCGAGTGTGATGAGGAAGGTAACGTCAGTCTTAAAGACCTTAAAGAAAAAATTACGGAGAACTCGCAAACGCTTGCTGCTCTCATGGTTACTTATCCGTCAACTCATGGAGTATTTGAATCGGCTATCTCAGAGATATGCGCGATGGTGCACGATTCCGGTGGACAGGTTTACGTAGACGGAGCGAATCTCAACGCGCTTGTAGGGACTGCACAACCAGGAAAATTTGGCGCAGACGTTTCTCATTTAAATCTACATAAAACTTTCTGCATACCGCACGGCGGTGGGGGACCAGGAGTCGGTCCAGTAATTGCTAAAGCGCATCTCGCGCCATTTCTTCCTAACCATCCAATGGATGCGTCTGCAGGTCCTGCAACGGGTCCCGGACCAATCTCAGCCGCTCCATTTGGTTCAGCGAGTATTTTGCCGATCTCGTGGGCATACATCCGTCTAATGGGGGGAGAGGGCTTAACTCATGCGACCGAAGTAGCGATTCTCAACGCGAATTACATGGCTGCGCGTCTACGCTCTTCGTACCCAATCCTTTATACAGGTGCAAAAGGTTTAGTCGCACACGAATGCATCCTAGATGTCCGTGAAATTACTAAAGTTTCAGGAGTCACAGTTGACGACATCGCCAAACGATTAATGGACTTTGGTTTTCACGCACCCACGATGTCATTTCCTGTAGCCGGAACACTAATGATTGAGCCAACTGAATCTGAAGATATTCTTGAAATGAATCGATTCATTGACGCAATGATTGCTATCCGTTCCGAGATTGATCAGATCATTGATGGTCGACAAAAGATTGAGGATTCACCGCTAAGACAGGCACCACACACCATAGGAGCTATTGCGGCTACGAAGTGGGATCAGTCATACTCGCGAGAAGCTGGAGCTTTCCCAGCGACTAACACTGGGTTGATTCCTGGTGAGTTGATAGGCGCTAAGGGTAAATACTGGCCGACAGTTGGTCGTATTGATGGCGCCTTTGGTGACCGTAATTTGGTCTGTTCTTGCCTTCCTATAGAGGCTTACAGCTCCTAAAACAGGCTCAGGATGAGCGAGGAAGGGCGAATTTAAGGTTACTTAACATAATGTAACTTATCGGCGTTAGGTCTGAGTCGGCGTGAGATTCCCCAGCGAGTGGTTTGCGTCAGAGCTTCAACAACTATCGCTTTAGACATCTT
>CANMCL010000145.1 GCA_947496345.1 Actinomycetota bacterium | reverse complement strand
ACTTCACAGCAATCAAAATCCTTGGGATTGAACGAACTGAAAGTCTTCCCGGTGTAACTCGTGAGATGTGGGTGCACCGTAGTGATCGCTTCGCCCGCATTCGAATGAGCAGTGACTGTACAAACTTCAAACTCTGGATGGACCGCTAATAGGCGCAAAAGCTCTCCCCCAGCGTACCCACTGGCTCCAATGATCCCGATTTTCATAAGCGAACAATAGCATAATTATGCATACAAATGCATAATTATTCAGCATCAGTTTGTGCGCAGTACCGCTCCAGTCGCCTTTTCTGCCATTGATACTGCGGCTTCTCGCATCGCCGAAACCTCGGCACCGGTCAGGGTCCGATCCGATGCTCTGAAGGTCAGAGTAAAAGCTAACGAGATCTTACCGTCACCGATCTTCTCATAACGATCGAAGAGCTTGATGGACTCAAGCAGATCCCCCGCTCCTTTTCGTAGCGCTTGTTCAACTTCTTGCGCTGAAATCTTTGCGTCAACAATAAGAGCAACATCTTGCACCGCAGCTGGCATGGTGCCAACACTGGATGGACGAACGATTTGCGAATCTGGAAGTGCGCTTAAACCGACCGCGAAAGCTACGCTTCGCTCTGGGAGTCCGTACTTGGCGATGATTCGTGGATGAACTTCTCCGGCGTGAGCGACTGCTTTCCCGTCAACGATTAACTCGGCGCATCGACCAGGGTGCCACGGCGCGAAATCAGAACGTTTCACAGTCCACTCCAGATTACATAAACGCAAAATATCTTGGGCGTAAGCAATTGCATCTTGCCAGGTATATGCACGAGCCTTGCCTTGCCAGTTCTCTTCTTCGTTTTTGCCCACAAGTAAACCTGCTACGTGAAAAGCCTGTGGAGGCACACTTCCGTAAATAGCGGAGATCGTCTTCGCATCCGGACGAGAACCAATTAATGGCGAGACGGCTGGAACCAACTTCTGGGAACTTCTAAATATTGAACCCATTTCGAAAATGGCGAAGTCCTTAGCGCCACGACTGATATTGCGCGCCGCTACTTCGATCAAACCTGGTACCAAGTGAACGCGCATCAGCGGTAGTTCATCTGACATTGGATTGGCGATGCGATATGTCGCTGCTCTTTCACCGACAAAGCCCATCTGATCAATGGTCTCTTGATTTGTAAATGGGAATGTTTGAACTTCAGCGAGTCCGCGAGCGGCCAACATTGCAGCGATTGCTCGATGACGTTTCTGAGTACGAGTCAGAGACGCGTGATTCGGACGCGGTGGCAATACTGACGGGATCTTGTCGTACCCAATCATTCGGGCAACTTCTTCGGCTAAATCTGTGGGAGTTAAAAGATCCCAACGCCACGATGGTGGGTCAACGACAAAGGTCTTCTCATCAACATCGCAACCAATGATGCGCAAAACGCGTGCAATTTCTTTTGGCGAAACATCCAGCCCGAGTAGCTTGGGGATGAAGGCGGAATCTAATTTAATAACTGGAGCGAATCGTGGCTCCCCTGCGACAACCGTTGCAACATGCTTAGCCGAACTATTTGCGGTTAATAGTTGCACAAAGCGTGCTGATGCAAATTCAGCAAGAGATGGATCGACGCTTCTTTCTAGACGGCGGGATGCTTCTGAAGAGAGTTTGTGGCGTCTGGAATTCTTAGCAACACACACTGGATCAAAGCGCACCGCTTCTAGCGCAATATCTGTTGTCGTCTCTGAAATTTCAGAGGACTGCCCACCCATAGTGCCCGCAAGAGCAAGTGGGCTTTTATCGTCGCACACCATTAGATCATCAGGATCAAGTTGGCGAACTTGTCCATCTAAAGTGGTGAAAGGTTGGGCTTTACCAATTCGTTTTATTGTTAGCCCACCTGAGATCTTCGCCTTATCAAATGCGTGGAGAGGTTGACCTAGTTCAAGCATTACATAATTCGTAACATCAACAACGAGCGAGATGGAACGCATGCCCATCTTCTCGATTCTCTGGCGCATCCACATAGGTGTTCTAGCCGATGGATCAAAATTGGAAAGCGTGCGCAAGTAAAAGACTGATGCCGTGGCTGGATCGGCGATCTTGGCAGCAACACCTGTGCCAGTATTCTCAAATTCGATACTGCGCAAAGCGTCTACTGGATCTACGAAGTTAAGGCCGAGTGCTCCGGCTACTTCTCGCGCAACACCGCGAATACTTAACGCATATCCTCGATCAGGGTTGACTGCAATATCAAAGATCGTGTCATTGATTTCCAGGCCTGCAATGGCATCGCTTCCTATAGCAACGTCACCTTCTGCAAAGACCATAATTCCGGAGTGGTCTTCGCCAAGTCCTAGCTCGCGTGACGAACAAATCATTCCATTGGATGTCTTTCCGTAAGTTTCACGGGCAGCGATCTTAAAATCCCCTGGAAGAACTGCTCCAGGAAGCGCCGCTACCACCAGATCTCCGACAGCGAAGTTAGTAGCACCGCAAATTACGTAACGGACTTCTTTCTCTCCACAATCAAGGCCAACATAGCGAATCGGTTTCTTAAACTCGGTCACTTCTTCGATAGTCAAAACCTTGGCAAATTTCAGTGGTCCAGTAAGGCCAGCTCCACTCTCAATAATCTCTTCAACTTCAAACCCGACGCGAATGAGCCCTTCAGCGATTTGATCAACTGAAATATTTTTCGGAATTTCTACAAACTCTCGGATCCAAGATAGCGGTGCGCGCATTTATAGACCTACCCCGAATTGACGAGTGAAGCGTAAATCGCCTTCGACGATGTCGTGCATATCGGTCACGTTGTGGCGCACCATTAGCGTGCGTTCCAGACCCATTCCAAATGCAAAACCTGAATAAACATCAGTATCTATTCCACAAGTTTGCAAGACTTTGGGATTGACCATCCCGCATCCACCCCATTCAATCCAGCGGCCATTAAAGAAAATATCAACTTCTGCACTTGGTTCGGTGAATGGAAAGAATGATGGACGCAAACGTGTTGTTACATCTAGGCCAAACATAGCTTGCGCGAAATTATCTAAAGTGCCCTTTAAATGCGCCATTGTGATGCCTTTATCAACTACCAAGCCTTCAACTTGATGAAAAACAGGGCTGTGCGTCGCATCTAACTCATCAGCACGGAAAGTGCGTCCTGGACAGATCATGTAAATAGGTGGCTCATTCTCCAACATGGAACGAATCTGGACCGGTGAAGTCTGCGTGCGTAACACCATGCCCGA
>CANMCL010000144.1 GCA_947496345.1 Actinomycetota bacterium | reverse complement strand
GATAATTCCATCGGTATGCGCACGGGCTTTATCTGCATAAGGAGCAAGAGCATCCCACGGAAAATCCGGCAATGGTTGGCGCATGATCGGCGGCCAGGCAGGCTTTATTAAATTTATTCTTTAGGCGGAAGTGCAGCGACAATCGGATGGTCACTATTTGTTAAACCAACTTTGGCAGCGCCACCAGGTGAACCCAACTCTACGAAGAACTCAGTATTTATCTTGGGTGAGTCTTTCCATTGTGATGGAATGTCATCTTCGTAATAAATCGCTTCAACCGGGCAAACTGGTTCGCAGGCGCCGCAATCTACGCATTCATCAGGCTGGATATACAGTGCTCGACCGCCTTCATAGATGCAGTCAACTGGGCACTCTTCGATGCAAGATTTATCTTTAACATCAACGCACGGTTGGGCAATTACATAAGTCACGAGCTAACCTCCAAAGTTAATAGCGCTCGAAAGGCGATCCTTACGATGGCGCTTATTCTAACCATGCGCAGGCGTCGTTGCCCGATTAAAGTAGCAACATGACCGAGGCGGCACAAAATTCCATACCGTCACTACTTGGGGCGATCGGCAAACGAGTCACAATTCGTCTACGCGAACCAGGTGGTGGTTTCCGGGATATCGTCGGCATTTTGCAGAACGAGCGGGAGTTAATTAATTCTAAATCTAAGTTGATCTCCTTCTCACCAGATGAGATCGCCATCTGGCGCGAAATTAAACCTCTCCCAGATTTAGCCGGTAAAGGTGCGCCACTTTCGCTAAGAATTATTGAGTTAGAAAAACTCTCAGACCTCACTTGGCCTGCACTCGAGATTATCGAATACGGAGAATGGCGACTTCGAATCTCCGATGGATTTAGTATGCGCGCTAACTCAGTTCTGCCGATTGGTGAACCACCGATCGATCTTGCTTCCGCAGTCGATGAGGTAACAAGTATCTACCGCGAAAATAATCTCAAGCCAACCTTTAGTATCCCTCTGCCAATATTTGATGAATTGGATAGATATTTAGAGCAGCGTGGTTGGAATATAAAGATAGATGCTAATTTTTTAATTAGAGATATAGGCGCGATAGAAGTTTCTGGCCATCCGCAATTTTCCGTTGAAATTTTGGATTACCCTTCTAAAGAGTGGTTAGAAGTAAATTCAGATCAGCCGCTTGAAAAAATAATGCGGCGATATCCAGCTAGATATGGAGCTATAAAGAGTGGCGAGGAGGTTATTGCCGTAGGTCGAATTGCCACACTTGGTAGTTGGTCGATTGTTACTAGACTATTTGTGAATCCTTCTTTTCGAGGTAAAGGTTTGGCAAAAGCTTTGATGAACAACTTGCTATCCGCTGCGGTCACTGACGGTGCCACAAAAGTTGCTTTACAGGTGGATAATGAAAATGGCGCTGCTCTCGCGCTCTACCAATCTATGGGCTTTACGACGCACCACAAATTTGTGTATCGCATCTTGGCAAAGAATTCGGATAAATTATGATCGCAATTTATGACACATTGACGCGTGGGCTTAGCGAAGTTCCAGCTGCAGAAACCATAAATATCTATTGCTGTGGCCCAACCGTGTACCGAGATGCCCACGTCGGAAATTTACGGACTTTTCTACTAGCTGATCTGATTGTCCGTGCTTTAAAGATCGAAGGACGACAGGTCAGATTGATTCAGAACATCACAGATGTTGGTCATATGTCAGAAGATTTCCAAGGCGAAGACAAATTATTGCAGCAAGCACAATTAGAAAAGCGAGATCCATTTGAGATAGCGCGCAAATATGAGAAGAAGTTTCACCAGGATTTAGCAAATATAAATATTCTGCCGGCAGATTCCTATCCACGGGCGAGTGAAACTATTGACTTAATGTTGCAAACCATCGCCGAATTGATCTCTAGTGGGCATGCCTACGCAACAGATCTTGGTTCGGTCTATTTTGATGCACGATCTTTTCAAAGTTATGGGGCTATCAGCGGAAATAAATTAGATTCGCTCAAACCAGGTCATCGCTATGAATACAGCGATGAAGGTGACAAACGCTTCCATGCCGACTGGGCGCTCTGGAAATCTGCTGGTAATCGCACTGAAATGGTTTGGGATTCACCCTGGGGTAAAGGTTTCCCGGGTTGGCACATTGAATGTACTGCTATGTCACTAGATTTATTGGAGAAGCGAATTGATCTTCACGTTGGTGGCATTGATCTGCGTTTTCCTCATCATGAAAATGAACGAGCTCAGTCAAATTCCATTATTGGTCATGAAGCGGTAAAACTCTGGGTACACGGAGAACACCTACTTTTTGAAGGACGCAAGATGTCTAAAAGCGCGGGCAATGTTGTTCTAGTTCAAGACTTAATAGACCGGGGGCTAGATGCTCTTGCGCTACGTCTTTCACTACTTGAGAATCGTTATCGCTCTCAGATGGATTTAACCTGGGCGGGATTGGAAGCAGCTAACTCAACACTAAAACGCTGGCGCACCA
Source organism: Actinomycetota bacterium (assembly GCA_947496345.1). The sequence continues at coordinate 769 of CANMCL010000144.1, read as the reverse complement.
ATATGGCAACTTGGGGAGATGATGAGAAGCTTTTGGAAGATCACGAGATTCTTACCGCTATTGAAAGAGATTTAGATACTCCCCGTGTTTTATTGAGATTACGTGTGCTGGAAAAGGATGCGTCTGTACCAAATGAAGTTAAACGTTCAATATTTCTTTATGCAGATTCTCTGCTTGGATTAGATTTAAACCGAAAGATTGAAGTGCGTCCGCTTAGCCCTGATCAAGTGGAGTTATTGAAAGAGCGTGCACAGGCCAGGAAAGATAAGAATTGGCAAGAAAGCGACCGCCTTCGTGATTTGCTAGCGGATATGGGCATTGCAATTAGCGATGGCCCAGACGGGCAGAGTTGGAGTTGGATTTAATTAGCGGGCAGCGCTATGGCAAAAATTAGTGCAATGACTGAAGATATTAAGAAAATATTTCCCAACCTATCTCCTTGAATGAATAGTTCATTACCAACGCCTAGTGATGCTCCGCGCCAAAAGATGGCTGCCCAAGATCCTGCCGCGACCAACTTATAGAAACGTTTACCAAAGGCGCGACCGACGGACCAGATCGCTACGAATGTGCCGGCAATTGCAATTGAAATTCCAAACGGCGGGGCAAAGTGGTGAAGAAATACTGCAGCTACTCCAGAGGCAATTCCTACTACGAAAGCAATAACAAATTTCATTTAGAGATTAACTCCCGAAAACAAATCGGATTCACGTCCATTGACATCAAACGGAGCGCTCTTTTCCCCTTTAACCAAGGTGTAGTACTCGTG
>CANMCL010000143.1 GCA_947496345.1 Actinomycetota bacterium | reverse complement strand
GAGATTGCTGCGATTAGCGCAACTCTTGTATCTATAGAAAAGGTCTTGGATTTGCCGAAGCTTGAAGCTGAAGCAGTTGAACTTGAGGCGGCAGCTGGCGTTCCGAATTTATGGGATGACCCAGAGGTAGCACAGAAGGTGACGAGCAAGTTATCTCGTGTGCAGAGCACGATTGCACGGTTAAAAGGTTTGCGCCGGCGCGTGGAAGATCTACCTATTTTATTTGAATTAGCAACATCGGAGCCAGATGGATCAGCGTTGGCAGATGCAGAAGGTGAATTAGATTCGGTTGTTAAAGCAATTAGCGAACTCGAAGTTACAACTTTGCTAAATGGTGAATACGACGATCGCGATGCTTTGATCACGATCCGCTCTGAAGCAGGTGGCGTGGAAGCAGCTGACTGGGCAGAGATGCTTATGCGCATGTATTTACGTTATTGCGAACGCCACGAATATAAAGTTGATGTGCTGGAAACTTCATATGCTGAAGAAGCGGGAATTAAATCAACCACATTTCGGGTAAGTGCACCGTATGCATATGGAACTATCTCTGTAGAACAAGGCACACATCGCTTGGTGCGTATCTCACCATTTGATTCGCAATCTCGTCGCCACACATCTTTTGCTGGCGTGGAAGTTGTTCCGGTTGTGGAACAGAGTGATCACATTGAAATCGATGAGAAAGAAATTCGGGTTGATGTATATCGCTCATCAGGTCCCGGGGGACAAGGTGTTAACACAACCGACTCTGCCGTGCGCCTTACACATATTCCAACCGGCATTGTTGTTTCTTGCCAGAACGAGCGTTCGCAGATTCAAAATAAGGCAACGGCAATGGCCGTGCTGCAATCCAAGTTATTAGAGCGCCGTCGCCAGGAAGAACAAGCCAAGATCAATGCTTTAAAGGGTGATAATTCAGGCTCTTGGGGAAATCAGATGCGCTCATACGTTTTAGCTCCGTATCAAATGGTTAAAGATCTACGAAATAATCATGAGACTGGAAATACATCTGCAGTATTGAATGGCGAAATAGATGATTTTATTGAAGCGGGAATTCGCTGGCGTCGATCTAGCGCTTCTTAATTGCACTCGTTATTCCGCACCATTAGCAAATTATTTTAATTAGGTAATTATTTTCACATTGAGCGTAATTCACGCATAGATATGTGGCGAAAAAACCTGTGAATCTGCGCAATTTGCGCCGATATCAGGCGCTTTTCCCTCATCTATACCTAAACTAGGCCTCAGTACGGCAGCCATAACTTCCCCCATATCCGTGGCGCCCAAGAGGAACGAAGGAGTTCGTGTGATTCGCTTTGAGAATGTGACGAAGCTTTATTCGGGTCAAGACCGCCCGGCGCTGGATACAGTTTCATTGGAAATTGTTAAGGGCGAATTTGTCTTTCTTGTTGGACTTTCCGGTTCAGGTAAATCAACTTTCCTTCGCTTGATCCTGCGTGAAGAGCGACCAACTTCAGGAATTATCCACGTTGCTGGAAAAGATCTCGGCAAGTTGGCAAACCACAAAGTTCCTGAACTGCGCCGCCAAGTTGGAACCGTATTTCAAGATTTCCGTTTGCTACAAAATAAAACAATTGCTGAAAACGTTGCCTTCACATTGCACGTGCTTGGTTATTCAAAGCGCGAGATTGAACGCGAAGTTCCAGAAGTTCTTGAATTGGTTGGCTTGGAAGATAAAGGCGATCGCATGCCAAATGAGATTTCAGGCGGAGAGCAACAACGTGTGGCAATTGCACGTGCATATGTAAGCCGCCCAGCAATAATCATCGCCGACGAACCAACTGGAAACCTTGACCCAGCAACATCTGTTGGAATTATGAAGTTGCTAGATCGTATTAACCGCGAAGGCACCACAGTATTGATGGCCACCCACGATGCGGGCATTGTTGATCAGATGCGAAAGCGCGTTATTGAGTTAGATAGCGGTCACGTGATTCGTGACCAAGTGCGTGGTGTCTATGGATACACGGGCTAAGCGGATCTAGGGGATAAGGTAAATACATGCGCGCAAGATTTTTACTCAGCGAAGTTCGAATAGGTCTTCGCCGTAACCTAACCATGACCTTTGCGGTCATTGTTACTACCGCTATTTCGCTTTCACTTTTAGGTATCGGCTTACTTTCAAATTCACAAGTAAATGCCATGAAAGATTATTGGTATGACAAGATCGAAGTTTCGGTCTATCTCTGCGGATCTCTTTCAGAATCACCAAGTTGCGCCGGCGGTGTGGTTAATTCAGAACAGCGTCTTGGCATCAAGAGTGATCTTGAAGCCTTGCCAGTCGTGCAGAGCGTTTTCTACGAATCACAATCAGAGGCTTACACACGCTTCCAAGAACGCTTTAAGGATTCAGCAATCGCACAAAATGTGACTGCTGATCAGCTTCCAGAGTCATTCCGCGTTAAGTTAAAAGATCCGACTCAATATGCAGTCGTAGTAAGTGCATTCTCTGGTCGCCCTGGTGTTGACGTTGTGCAGGATCAGCGAAGTATTTTGGAGAAGTTCTTTAAGTTGTTAAATGTGCTCCGCAATGGTGCGTTATTAGTTGGACTCTTCTCGGTATTAACTGCTGGGCTATTGATTTCAAATACTTTACGTATCGCAGCCTTTAACCGTCGCCGTGAAACCGGTGTAATGAAGCTCGTCGGTGCATCGTCTTGGTCTATCCAACTTCCATTTTTGCTTGAGGGAATTATCTCCGCGCTAATCGGTTGGGTATTTGCAACCGGTCTTTTGGCAGGACTCAAGAGCGTGATTGATTCAAAGGTCGCACCACTTCTTACCTTTACCAACTTCTTCGGTTGGAATGAAGTTTGGGTCGCCTCTGCGTGGCTATTGCTTGCTGGCTTAGGTGTTTCAACGATCGCCTCTGCTGTGACGCTGCGCCGTTATCTCAAGGTCTAAACGAGTTCTGCCGTGGTGAAAGAGGTCGGTCGCAAACTCATCGCGCAGAATAAAAAAGCACGCCACGATTATTCAATAGAAGAAGTCTTTGAATGCGGCCTTGTCTTAACTGGCACTGAAGTTAAATCTCTTCGCGCTGGTCGCGCATCCTTAATTGATGGATATGCCACAGTTGAAAATGGTGAACTCTGGTTGGCCGGAGTTCACATCCCTGAATACACCCAAGGAACTTGGACTAATCACGAAACTCGTCGCAAACGTAAGTTGCTCGTGCATTTGCAAGAGATAAAGAAATTGCATATAAAGATTAAAGAAGGTGGCGTAACGCTTATTCCA
>CANMCL010000142.1 GCA_947496345.1 Actinomycetota bacterium | reverse complement strand
GCGGCAAGAACTTTAGATGCGCTCATATGTTGCCTATTTCCTTAAAACCTAACCAGTCATTGGTGCGTGCCAGCATTTAATTATTGTATTCGCTATTCTTTCTACCTTACTAAGGTATCTGCTTGGAAAGGAAATGCGTGTTAGAAGCGATTTTTCTAGGCGTGCTACAGGGCCTAACTGAGTTTCTGCCCATTTCATCTAGTGCCCACATTCGCTTCGCGGGCGAGATCTTTGGAACCAATCAAGATCCAGGAGCAACCTTCACCGCAATCACTCAGATCGGGACTGAACTTGCGGTTCTTATTTACTTTAGAAAAGATATTTTACGAATTGTTCAGGCTTGGCTCAATCAGATTACGCGCCGTTCTTTAGATGTTGCAGAGAAGAGCGATGCTCGAATGGGCTGGTTGATTATGGTTGGTTCGCTTCCGATTGCAGTTCTTGGTTATCTGGGTCAAGATGTAATAAGAAATGATTTCCGCTCGCTCTGGTTGATTGCGTCTGTGATGATTATCTTTGGTGTGATTCTTGGAATCGCAGATAAGTACGGCAAAAGCGATAGAGGCTTAGATAAATTAACTCCGATGCATGGAGTTCTTTATGGCTTAGCCCAAGCGCTGGCACTGGTTCCCGGTGTATCAAGATCTGGCGCAACTATCGCAATGGGACGTTTTCTTGGTTACAGCCGAGAAGCGGCACTGCGTTACTCATTTTTGTTAGCACTTCCGGCAGTCTTCGGCAGTGGATTTTATGAATTAAAAGGTGCTATTGGTTCTGATGCAACAGGTCAGGCATTTAGCCTGCCTGAGACGATGGTTGCAACCATGATTGCATTTGTTATTGGCTACGCAGTCATTGCTTGGTTGTTAAAGTTTGTAATGACTAAAAGTTTTGCGCCATTTATTTATTACCGAATTGGGCTTGGCACGCTAATTCTGGCCGGGTTGGCAACAGGAATTATTGGTTAAAAGGTTTCAAACTTCGAGTTTGTAACCTAAGCCGCGAATCGTGTGAATAAGTGTCGGATTAGCTGGATCTGCTTCGATCTTGGCGCGCAAACGCTTGATATGTACATCGAGCGTCTTGGTATCTCCGTAATAATCATTTCCCCAAACACGATCAATCAATTGACTGCGGGTTAATACCCGCCCGCTGTTGCGCATCAAATATTCAAGAAGTTCAAATTCTTTGAGTGGAAAGGAGACCGCGTTCGAGTTGACAGTGACTTGATGCTTATCTAGGTCCATCCGAATCGGGCCTACTGCCAATTCGTGGCCATCTTCGGATGGGTGAGAATCAGCTGAGTTGCGGCGCATAACTGCCTTGATGCGCGCCAGAAGCTCGCGTGATGAATAAGGCTTGGTTACATAATCATCTGCGCCGAGTTCAAGTCCTACTACTTTATCGATTTCAGAATCTTTGGCAGTGAGCATAATGATCGGCACTTGCGAAGTTGAGCGGATAACTCTGCAAACTTCGGTACCTGATACTTCAGGAATCATTAGATCAAGAAGTATTAAATCGGGTGAGAAAGAGTTAAATATATCGATGGCTTCCTTGCCGTTGACTGCAACTTCTACGTCATAACTCTCTTTCTTTAAGAGATAGGCAAGTGCATCTGAAAATGAGATCTCATCTTCGACTATAAGTACTTTTGTCATCTGTCATCCTCGGTTTGCGATTGGATTGGAAGGCGAATGGAGAAGGTACTGCCAACATTTTCTGAACTCCATACTGAAATTTCACCACCGTGTTTATTGATGATGTGCTTAACAATTGATAAACCAAGTCCGGTGCCACCAGTTTCGCGCGAACGCGCAGGATCAACACGATAGAAACGCTCAAAGATTCTTTCAACTTCCGCTTCCGGAATGCCAATTCCTTGATCTGCAACCGAGATAGTAATGATGCCATTTTCAACAGTAGTGCTGACGGCGACTTTTGTATCTGCAGGGGAGTAGTTGATGGCGTTTTCAATTAGATTGTGGATAGCCATAGTCAATTGATCACGATCGCCGAGGATCATTGCATCTTCAGAATCTTGAAAAGTTAAGCTGATCTGCCTTGAATCAGCGGTTGTGCGGCATTGGTCGAGCGCTTCTTTAATGATGTCACCGGCAGAAAGTTGTTGCGCTTCCTTTAGTGGATCAGAGTCTTGCACTCGTGATAATTGAATAATCTCTTGCACTAGTCCAGTGAGCCGCTTAGATTCCACTTGCATACGCTCTGCAAATTGAGATACCGCTTCTGCATCATCTTTTGCACCAAGCACTGCTTCGCTTAGTAGAGAGAGGGCGCCAATCGGAGTTTTCAATTCGTGCGAAATATTTGCGACGAAATCTCGCCGCACATCGTGCACGCGCTGGGCTTCGCTCTCATCGCGAAGTAAAACTAGAACCAATTCATTTTCTGTTAAGGGGATTACATTCACTGTAATCTCGCGCTTTCCTTCACCAATTGGCCCACGTGCAATTTCAATCGTTCCGGTCTGTTTCGCATTTGTTCGGCGCACTACGCGAATTGATGCCAGCAACTCTTCACTCTGAATCCGGCCATCGCGAAGAATTCCTAGTTGTTCAGCTTCAAGATTGGTGAAAATTGCTACTTCGCCAGGGGCAATAACCAGGCTGGCGCCATCTAGTTGATCTAAGACAGCGGTGAGCATTAAGGGTAGTTTGCGCTGGCTTTGAGCCTCTTCTGCCTTAGCGCGGCGCCACATACCCAAACTCTATAGCCACAAAGGGCCAGTTCACCTTCCGTTCACCCAACCATGGGACTCCGTTAATGCACTGCGCCTAGCGTCCGACCATGCCTTTAATCAGATCAGTATTCCAGGACGAGCTAGATGGCGTTTCACAAACCCTCTTTGAACTAAGTGTGATGGTTTCCGATTCAATGGCGAAGGCTACACGCGCTTTATTGAGTAAGAACCTTTCGCTCGCTGAAGAAGTGATTTCTTACGATGAGAAAATCGACACCGTGCAACACGATTTAGATGCCCGCATCATCGACATTATCGCTAGACAACAACCGGTGGCATCTGATCTACGTGCACTTGTAACTGCGCTTCGCATGTCTGCCGACCTTGAGCGAATGGGCGACTTGGCAGACCACGTAGCCAAGGTTGTAAGACTTCGACATCCAGCAACTGCAGTGCCAGACCAACTTTTAGAACTGATCGAATCTATGGGAGTGACGGCAGAAAAGATTGCCGCTAAGACCGGAGTTGTAATTTCAACTCGCGACACCACACTTGCAGCTC
>CANMCL010000141.1 GCA_947496345.1 Actinomycetota bacterium | reverse complement strand
TCAGATGCGCTAGATGTTTATCGCATGTTGCGCCTGCATAATCCGAGCCCTTATATGTATTTATTTAGATTTACAGATGGCGTGGAAGTTGTTGGTTCAAGCCCAGAAGCGCTGGTCAAAGTCACCGACAAAGAAGTGATGGTTCATCCGATTGCTGGTACCCGTAAAAGATCAGATTCGGCAGAAGAAGATCATCGCCTCGGCGAAGAGTTATTGGCAGATCCGAAAGAGCGCGCCGAGCATTTGATGTTGGTAGATCTTGGACGAAATGATCTTGGACGAATTTGCACTCCCGGAAGCGTTGAAGTTATCGACTTTATGCATATTGAACGTTACTCACACGTGATGCATATCGTCTCCACTGTTATTGGAGAACTATCTGAAAAATCATCACCAGTTGACGCGCTCTTTGCAGTTTTCCCAGCAGGAACTCTGTCCGGTGCACCAAAACCACGCGCGATGGAGATTATCGAAACTCTAGAACCAACGCGGCGCGGTCTATACGGTGGGGCGATCGGTTATATAGATTTCACTGGCAATATCGATACTTGTATTGCAATTCGCACTGCTCTTATTCACAAGGGCGTTGCATATGTTCAAGCAGGCGCTGGAGTCGTGGCCGATTCAGATCCAGAGTCGGAGAATCAAGAGTGTCTAAATAAAGCCGCTGCGGTGTTAGGTGCGATTGGCGCGGCCAATAAGTTATCTACTCGAGTGAAAGTTTCCTAAATGTCAGATTTTGCTCCGGTGCTATTTTCACTTGTTGTAATTCTCTTGCTGGTCTTTCTAATTTCGCGTCGCTTCAATATCTCCTCACGTTATGAGCGCAAACCAAAGGTGCACACTCCCTGGAGCGCGCTCGATAACGGAATAGATCCATCTAAGGATGGTGGCGAAAAGTGAGCGTTTTGGATTCAATTATTGAAGGCGTGCGTGAGGATTTAGCTAAGCGCCGTAAATCATTGGGTCAATTGCATGACGAAATGTCGCAAGCTCCAGCGCCGCTCGATGTGCATCCAGTCCTTAAAGGTGATGTAATGAAAGTGATCGCAGAGGTAAAGCGATCATCACCAAGCAAAGGTTCACTTTCCGCCATTACAGATCCAGCAGGTCTCGCTGAGCAGTACCAGATCGCTGGCGCAAGTGTTATTAGCGTTTTAACTGAGGAGCGCAGATTTAAAGGTTCGCTTGCAGATTTAACCGCTGTTCGATCAAGAGTTTCAATTCCGATTCTCCGTAAAGATTTTATGGTTGATGAGTACCAATTCTTTGAGGCTCGTGCACACGGTGCCGATATGGTGCTTTTAATTGTCGCTGCTTTAGCGAAGAGCCAATTGCGAGATTTCTATGATCTAGCAACTGATCTAGGAATGGCAGTTCTTATCGAAGTTCACACCGCTGATGAGTTAGAACGCGCGATGGAGATCTCACCGCGCATAGTTGGAGTTAACTCCCGAAACTTAAAGACGCTGGAAGTTAATCCAGCAGCCTTTGCTGAGTTGATTCCACGGATTCCAAACGAGGTTATCCGTGTCGCAGAATCAGGAATCAGCCGCCGCGCGGATGTGGAGTTTGCGCAAAGCCAAGGGGCGGACGCCATATTGGTAGGTGAAGCCCTCGTCACATCTGCAGATGCGAATTTGGCAATGCGCTCCTTATTAGGTCAAGGGTAGGCTTTAACTATGTCGATTTCAGAGCGCGAGGATCTCTCCGCCATATTGGGTCACTTCGGTCCTTACGGTGGACGTTTTGTTCCGGAAGCGCTCATTGGTGCACTTGAAGAGTTAGAGGAAGCACACCGCACTTCACAACTCGACCCTTCGTTTGTCTCTGAACTTGCCGAACTTCACCGCACATATACCGGTCGTCCCAGCATCATCACCGAAGCTAAACGTTTTGCAGAGCATGCAGGTGGCGCCCGCATAATTTTAAAGCGCGAAGATCTCAATCACACCGGAAGTCACAAGATAAATAACGTACTCGGTCAAGCCTTGCTCACCAAGCGAATGGGTAAGAAGCGAATCATTGCCGAAACCGGAGCAGGCCAACACGGAGTTGCATCAGCCACTGCAGCAGCTCTTATGGGCTTGGAATGCGTTGTCTATATGGGCGAAGAAGATACAAAGCGTCAAGCGCTAAATGTTGCGCGAATGAAATTGTTAGGCGCTGAAGTTGTTCCAGTGACTTCGGGATCACGCACTCTAAAAGATGCCATTAACGAAGCGATGCGCGACTGGGTAACAAATGTCGAGTCGACACATTACTTATTAGGTACGGTCGCTGGTCCTCATCCCTTCCCAACAATGGTTAGAGACTTTCACAAAATTATTGGTGAAGAAACGCGTGCGCAAGTTCTAGAACTTACTGGCAGACTTCCGGATGCGGTTCTCGCATGTGTAGGAGGTGGATCAAATGCGATTGGCATCTTCCACCGTTTCATTTCAGATCCAACGGTTCGCTTAATTGGACTTGAAGCAGGCGGTGATGGAGTAGAAACTGGTCGCCACGCCGCAACTATTACTGGTGGTACACCGGGTGTTCTTCACGGCACTCGCTCATATGTTTTGCAAGACAAGAATGGACAGACTATTGAGTCTCATTCAATTTCGGCAGGCCTTGATTACCCAGGAGTTGGACCAGAGCACGCATACCTTCACGACATTGGTCGTGCGGAATATCGTGCAATCACTGACGATCAAGCAATGCACGCTTTTGCGCTTTTATCAAAGACGGAAGGAATCATTCCGGCGATTGAAACCGCGCACGCGCTAGCAGGTGCGATGCAAGTCGGAAATGAACTTGGTAAAGATGCGATTATTGTTATTAATCTCTCTGGCCGCGGAGATAAAGATGTGCAGACTGCCGCAAGCTACTTTGGAATTCCCCTCGATTAATGACCGCTTTAGATCAACTCTTTGTAAAGGTTCGCGCTGAAAATCGTGCAGCACTGATTGCATATATACCCGCAGGCTTTCCGTCTCAAGCAGGATGCCATCGTGTGATAGCTGCCTTCATTGCCGGGGGTGTTGACGCAATTGAAATTGGTTATCCGTATAGCGATCCCGTTATGGATGGACCAACAATTCAAGCAGCAGCAGTTACAGCTCTTGCAAACGGAACAGGTGCGCCAGAAGTTTTAGAAGCGCTAAAGATCGCCAGCGCATCTGTACCAGCGGTCGTGATGACTTATTGGAATCCTATTGAGCGTTTCGGTGTGGACAAGTTTGCCGCCGCGATCGCTGCCAATGGCGGATCAGGTGTGATCACTCCAGATTTAACAA
>CANMCL010000140.1 GCA_947496345.1 Actinomycetota bacterium | reverse complement strand
ACCCGATTCTGTCGGGCGCACCTTCGCCGGTGCTGATTCCATAACTATTAGCCAATCTGAAATTGATGCCTTCGCTGCCGTAATTGGCGAAACCGATACAACTATTGCACCGCCAACTTTCACAATTCGTATTTCACTGGATCAATTCCAAAACATTCTTACTCGCCCTGAAGTTGGTTTGGACTGGTCACGCCTTGTCCACGGAGATCAAAAATTTGAAGTATTTGCGCCCGTGAAAGCTGGAGATAGCTTGCGCTGTTCTGCAACGATTGAAAATTATCGCGTTGCAGCAGGGAATGAAATTGTTAGCGTGCGCTCTGATTTACACCGCGGCGAAGATCTAGTCATTTCATCCTGGTCAACACTTGTGGTGCGCGCATGATTAGCGTCGGAACCGCACTTCCTGAAAAGATTGTTTATCTAGATCGAGCGATGCTAAAGGCTTATGCCGATGCCAGCGGTGATCAAAATCCGATTCACCAGAATGAAGAATTTGCGCTCTCTGTGGGCCTTCCAAATGTGATCGCCCACGGAATGCTGACAATGGCACTTGTCGGAAAGTATGTAACCGATTGGTCAGGCGGATCTGCCAGCGTTAAAGAATTCGGCGCTAGATTCATCAAGCCGGTTGTTGTCCCTGCAGGCGAAAAAGTTGATCTGACCATCAATGCCTCTGTAGTTGAAGTAAATGGTGCAGAAATCAAACTAGATCTCACAGCAACTTCAGCCGGAGTCAAAGTGCTGGGTATGGCAAAAGCTGTTGTAATTAAGAAATGACTGAAGCGAAAAGTAAAGAAGTCTTAGCGCAAGAGCGATTGGATGCGCGGGCAGCGAAGGATTTTGCCAAAGCAGATTTACTCCGCGATCAAATCGCTGCACTTGGTTTTGAAGTAATTGATGTTGCTGGCGGTTTTGAATTCCGCGAGAAAGAACGCTTTCCAACTTATGCATCTACGCGAGATATCAAAGCGATAAAAATTAATGGCGATATCGCAATCACAATGATTGTTGATGGCTTTACGGCCGATGCCGCCGAAACTGTGCGCACCATCAAGGCTCATACCGATACTCCGATAATTGCCTTGGTTAGCGTAGATCCTGCCGAACTCGTGGATGAGATCGATCTGCAATTTCAGTTGATGGCAATTACCGAAAACTTTGGCTGGGGCGAAAACGCCAATGCGCTGCTAAAAAATATATCTTCTAAATTCTTAGTCATAATGGATCCTTCGACCAGGTTTACCGGAGACGCGATATCCCTAGTAGTGGCCGAGTTAAGTAAAGGCGAATTCAGCGCCGTTGGTTGGCGTGGCGGCTTGGTCAATACCGACGATGAATGGCGCAGCGTTGATGACAAGGGTGCTGGCGAAGTAGATGTGCTCTTTAGCTATTTCATGGCTATAAATGTTGCAGATGCAACAAATGCAGGTGGTTTTAATAATCGCGCAATTTATTATCGCAACGCTGATATCGAGTTCTCGCTGCGCTTGCGCCAATCAAATGGTCGGCTATTGCAGATGGATCTGCCGCTTGAACAAGCGCGCCATCATGGTTATTACGACACAGATGAAGAATTTCGCGAGATCCAATCAAAGAAGAATTACGACCGCATCCTCGAGCGCTTCAGAGGCAAAAGCGCAATATTAAGCCCACGCAGGTAACCTGTACTCATGGCCGAACTCCGTCACTACACCAGCTTGCGCGTTGGCGGCCCTGCCAAAAAATTCGTCGATGCTCACAACGAAAAAGAGATTGTCGCCGCAATAGAAGCAGCAGGTGATTCACCAATTCTTATCATCGGTGGCGGCACCAATATTTTGGTCGCAGACAACGGGTTTGATGGCACAGTAATTCGAATTACGAACAAATCACTAGAAGCAGAAATCGATGCTTGCAGCGGTGCAACTCTTTCTATCGGAGCTGGCGAAAACTGGGATGACTTTGTTAAATCAACTGTTGGACGTGGGTTTGCCGGACTTGAAACGCTCAGCGGTATTCCTGGCACGGTCGGTGCATCGCCAATTCAAAACATTGGCGCATACGGCCACGAAGTAAGTGAATTCATTACAAGAGTGCGCACTTACGATCGCGAAAAGAAAGAGATTAAAACTTTCACAAATGAAGAGTGTCAATTCTCTTATCGCAATTCGTATTTCAAAGCCCATCCTGGACGCTACGTTGTAATCGAAGTTCAGTTCCAGTTGCGAATGGGCGTTGAATCAAACCCAATTACTTATGCTGAATTAGCCAATAAGTTAGAAATTGGAATTGGCGAAAAAGCGCCAGTCGTAGCAACTCGCAAAGCAGTGCTTGAACTGCGCGCCGCAAAGGGAATGTTGTTAAATCCGAGCGATCGCGATTCTTGGTCTGCCGGTTCTTTCTTTACCAACCCAATTATTGATGCCGCGACTGCCGCAAAACTTCCGGCAGATGCACCGCGTTGGCCACAAGCAGATGGCCGAATTAAAACAAGCGCTGCCTGGTTGATTGAACACTCAGGAGTTAAGAAGGGCGATTCATTTGGGGGAGCGCGCGTATCAAGCAAACATGTTCTAGCTCTGACTAACGCTGCCAATGCAACTGCTCAAGATATTGCTAGCCTCGCGAAGAGCGCACAAAAGCACGTTGAAGATGCTTTCGGAATTACCTTAGAACCAGAAGTAAATCTGATCGGGCTTAACCTTCAGTAAGCAACTTCTTAATTCGTCCGATACCTTCGACGATATCTTCATCGCTTGTCGCATAAGAAAAACGTAGGTAACCAGATGGACCAAAAGCTTCACCTGGAACAGCGGCCACTTCTACTTCTTCCAAGATAAGTGTTGCTAGTTCTGCGGAGGTCTTAGGAGTTTTTCCGTGGATGGTTTTACCAAGCACACCTTTAACTGATGGATAAACATAGAAAGCACCAGTTGGTGTTGGGCAGATGAATCCTGGGATTTCATTTAGTAATCCAACAATTAATTTGCGGCGACGATCAAATGCTTCACCCATTTTGTGAACTGCTGATAAATCACCAGTAAGTGCTGCAATCGCTGCGCGCTGTGAAACGTTAGAAACATTTGAAGAAAGGTGTGATTGCAAGTTAGTTGCGGCTTTAATCGCATCCTTGGGACCGATCATCCAACCTACGCGCCAACCAGTCATTGCATAAGTCTTGGCAACGCCATTGATGATGATGCAGGTATCTGCAAGTCCCGGCACCAAGACGGGCATTGATGGGGCAGTAGCGCCGTCATAAAGTAAGTGCTCGTAAATCTCATCTGAGATAACCCAAATATTATTCTTCAGCGCCCATTCGC
>CANMCL010000139.1 GCA_947496345.1 Actinomycetota bacterium | reverse complement strand
TAAGTGATGAAGAGTGGTCAAAGCCCGCCCGCCGTATGGGTGAAATCTCTGCCGCACCTCTATTTATTGATGATTCACCGAACCTTTCAATGATGGAGATCCGCGCTAAAGCCCGCCGTTTAAAGCAGCGCCACGACCTTAAATTGATTGTGATTGATTACCTGCAGTTGATGACAAGCGGCAAGCGCGTTGAAAACCGCCAACAAGAAGTTTCTGAATTCTCCCGCCATCTAAAACTTATGGCGAAAGAGTTAAACGTTCCGGTTATTGCAATCTCACAGCTAAACCGTTCTCCAGAACAACGCTCTGATAAGAAGCCGATGCTTTCAGATCTTCGTGAATCTGGTTCTATCGAACAAGATGCTGACGTAGTTATCTTGCTCCACCGCGATGATATGTATGACTCACAGAACCGTTCAGGTGAAGCGGATCTAATTGTTGCTAAGCACCGTAACGGTCAGACCAAGACAATCACAGTTGCAGCGCAACTTCACTTTGCACGATTTGCAGATATGGCACCGAACGCTGGATCAGGCCGTGACTTCACAGCGCCACAAGATCCTGCAGCTGGGGCCTGGAACGAATAATATTATTTAGCGTTTGCCTTTGTTCGATCAGCAATATAAATACCAACCAAGACGATTACGCCACCAAGTAATTGGATTGCACTCCATGATTGCTCCAACCAAATCCATGCGAACGCTCCGCCAATTACTGCTTCCAACATTCCAATCACGCTAGATTTGGATGCACTTATTAGGCGTATACCGTTAATAACTAATAGATACGGAACGAGCGTTCCAAATATGATTATGTAAGCAATCAATAACCAACCAGGTGCGCTGTAATCAGAGAAGCGCCCCTGTAGGTTAATTTGAGTTGTGAGGATTTGTGTTGGGAAATTCCATATTGGCAGAACTATCAACCAAAAAAGCCCCGCAATTCCAATGCCCCAAACCACCGTCGCCTGCGCAGATCTCTTTTCACCTTGTGATTCACTCATCAGGAAGTAGATCGCCAGTGACATCGCCGAACCGACTGCGCTTAAAACTCCGATCAAATCAAAAGTGAATCCCTGCCACACTTTCGCAACTAAAAATAGACCAAAGAGCGCGAGGGCGATCGCCACCCACATATCGTTAGAAACCCAGCCCTTGCGTACAAATTTGATCCAGAGAACGATCCAAACAGGAGCGGTAAATTCCAGAATCGATACCAGGCTAAGCGGTATGCCACGTGAGATGCTGATGAAATAACCAAGCTGCACCATCGCAAAACCGACTACTCCGTAGAAGATTAGCGTCGGTATTTCACGACGTTCGGCCTTTAAAGAACTACGGTCTTGGATAAAGGTAATTACAAAGAGGAGGGCAAAGGCACCGATTGCGCGAATTTGAGCTAAGCGAAAAGCTGTCATATGGTCAAGGACCAAAGTCACGATCACTCCGCTTAAGGAGAAGAAAATTGCACCTAAAACTACGTACAGCTCACCACGGTGCCTATTCAGCATTGGCAGAGCCTATCTGAATCTAGACCTATCTGAATCCGGGTAAATCTAAAGTTAGAAAGCGCTCTCCGAGATATCCATAATTGAACTATCGGTGCCCTCAACGATCTTGCGATCAGCAGTTAGATGCGGCAAGTAATTTGTGACAAAGAATTTAGCTGATGCGATCTTGCCAGTATAGAAATCTTTATCTTTTGCGGACGCGCCTTCAATGCGGCTGGCTGCGATATCTGCTTGACGTAGCAACAACCAAGTAGTGATTATGTCACCGACCGCCATCAATACACGCGAGGTATTTAACCCAACCTTATAGATTTCAGGAGCTGATTCTTGTGAGGCCATTGCATGACCAACCAAGACACCGACCATTCCATTCAAATCACCAAGTGCTTTAAGTAGCGCTTGTTTTTCCTCTAGATGAGCGCCGCCAGATTCAGCGAAAGTTTGGATTTCTTTACCAAGTAAGCCAAGTGCCTTTCCACCATCTTTTACAACTTTACGGAAGAAGAAATCAAGGCCTTGAATTGCAGTTGTACCTTCATACAAAGTATCGATCTTGGCATCGCGAACATATTGTTCTAGTGGCCAATCTTGAGTGAATCCCGCGCCACCAAAAGTTTGTAGTGATTCGGTACCAAGAAGCGTCCAAGATTTTTCTGATCCATAACCTTTAACAACCGGCAAGAGTAGATCGTTAAGTGCTTCCATTGACTTTGCTTTATCGTGATCTCCAGCAGCGATTGCCAATTCAATCTGATCTTGAATAGATGCGGTGTACAAAACGAGCGCGCGCATACCTTCAGAGTAAGACTTTTGTACCATCAAAGAACGTCTCACATCTGGGTGGTGAATAATTGTTACGCGCGGGCTAGCCTTATCGTTCATTACCTTCATATCTCCACCTTGCACACGCACCTTGGCATATGAGAGAGCTTGCTGGTAACCAGCAGATAGCGTAGCAATCGCTTTGGTGCCGACCATCATGCGAGCAAATTCAATAACCTTGAACATCTGCGCAATACCTTCGTGAACATCACCGAGCAAATAACCAACAGCAGGCTCTTTCTCACCAAGATTTACTTCGCAAGTTGCCGAGACGTTAAGCCCCATCTTGCTTTCTAGTGAAGTAACAAAAACGCCATTGCGCTTTCCGAGTTCACCAGTTTTTTGATCAAACATAAACTTTGGAATTAAAAATAGCGAAAGTCCTTTTGTTCCAGGTCCGCCACCTTCGCGACGAGCAAGAACGAAGTGCATCACATTTTCATAGAAGTCAGCGTCGCCAGATGTGATGTAACGCTTTGTGCCAGTGATATGCCAAGTGCCATCTGCCTGTTGCACGGCTTTACTGCGTCCGGCACCAACATCTGAACCTGCATCTGGTTCAGTTAATTGCATAGTTGCGCCCCAATGGCGATCAACCATTAACTTCGCCATTTGTTTCTGTTCTGGAGTTCCTAATACATAAGCAACTTGTGCAAAGGCATAACCTGAAGCGTAGATATGAATTGCTGGATTAGAACCCAGCACCATCTCTGCAATTGCCCAACGCACAGCAGCTGGAACTTTAGTTCCACCTAAATCAACTGGCGCATCAAGGCGCCACCATTCGCCATCTATATATGCTTTATACGATTTTTTAAAACTCTCTGGAAGTGTGACATTTCCAGTCTCTTTATTAAGAATTGCACCAACTCGATCGCCTTCAACAAAAGATTCAGCTAAATCATTTTCAGTCAGACGCTTCATCTCTTCCAGCATGCCCATCGCAGTTTCGCGATCGAGTTCGCTAAAGATAGAAGTCCCTAAAACCTTTTCTG
>CANMCL010000138.1 GCA_947496345.1 Actinomycetota bacterium | reverse complement strand
TTGATTGTTGATTTGATGTTTGAAGGCGGAATCGCAAAGCAGCGTTGGTCAGTATCTGACACTGCAGAATATGGCGATTACGTTTCAGGCCCTCGCGTTATCGATCCAAGCGTAAAAGTTAGAATGAAGGAAGTTTTAGCTGACATTCAATCTGGTGCATTTGCTAAGCGCTTTATCGATGATCAAGATGCCGGTGCACCTGAATTTAAGGCGCTTCGCGCAAAGGGTGAGACTCATCCAATCGAGGCCACTGGTCGCGAACTCCGCAAGATGTTTAGCTGGATCAAGACTTCAAATAAAGATGATTACAAAGAAGGCAGCGCATCACGTGGGTAAACCTGTTGTATTGATTGCTGAAGAGCTAAGTCCAGCAACGCTTGAAGCGTTAGGTCCGGATTTTGAAGTTCGCAATTGTGATGGTGCCGATCGTGGCGAGCTACTTGCTGCGCTCGGTAAAGGTGTCGATGCTGTATTGATTCGATCTGCCACAAAGATGGATGCAGAAGCGATCGCCGCGGCAAAGGGTTTAAAGGTAATTGCACGCGCAGGTGTTGGTTTAGATAACGTCGATATTCCAGCAGCAACAACTGCTGGTGTGATGGTTGTTAACGCACCAACGTCAAATATCGTCTCTGCGGCAGAACTCGCGATTTCACTATTGCTCGCCTCAGCTCGCTTTATTTCACCTGCGCACGCAGCACTTCGCAACGGCAAGTGGGCAAGGTCAAAGTACACAGGCGCTGAGCTATTTGAAAAAACGCTTGGAATTGTTGGCTTTGGTCGCATCGGTCAATTAGTTGCCCACCGCATGCAGGCCTTTGGCATGAATGTGGTTGCTTATGATCCATATCTTCAGCCAGCGCGCGCTGCGCAATTAGGTGTTGAACTGGTTGATTTGGATACCTTACTTAAGCAAAGTGATTTCATAACCATTCACTTACCAAAGACTAAAGAGACTGCCAATTTAATTGGTGTTGAAGCGTTGAAGAAGGTAAAGCCTTCGGTGCGTATTATCAATGCTGCGCGCGGAGGGGTTCTTGATGAAGCAGCCCTTCATGATGCGATCGTCGAAGGACGTGTTGCAGGCGCTGGTCTTGATGTTTATGTCACTGAACCTTGCACCGATTCGCCTCTCTTCCAACTTGATCAAGTTGTTGCAACTCCACATTTGGGTGCATCCACTGATGAAGCGCAGGAACGTGCAGGTATCGCGGTTGCGGTTTCAGTTCGTAAAGCGCTAGCTGGTGAACTTGTTCCAGATGCTGTCAACGTAAAGGGTGGAGCGATCCACGAAGAGATTCGTCCATCACTTCCACTCGTTGAAAAGATGGCACAAATCGCAACTGCTATCGCTGGTGAACTGCCTACCAATCTGGATGTACACGTACGCGGAGATATTTCCGAACATGATTCTTCCATCTTGGCGATTAGCGCTCTTAAAGGTGCGCTTCTTGCAACAGGAGCCGAAGATGTTACGTATGTAAATGCACCAGGACTCGCAGCGGCTCGCAACCTAACTGCAACATCAGATAGCGATCCAGTAAGCCCGGAATATCGCAGCATGATTTCGCTGCATTGCGCGCTAAGTAATGGTAAATCGATCACGGTCGATGGCACGCTCATGGGCATTCGGAAGGTAGAGAAAATCATTGCTATAGATGGCTTTGATTTAGACCTTCCACCAGCAGAGAATTTACTTTTCCTCCGTTACGCAGATCGTCCCGGTGTAGTCGGTGCTGTCGGTAACGCGCTCGGAAAAGCAAGTATAAATATCGCAGGTATGCAGGTGGCCCGCGCCAGTGCAGGTGGCGATGCACTTATGGCAATCACTGTTGATTCACCGGTTTCGGATGCGATCGTTAGCGCCGTAGCCAAAGAGACTGCTGCTGTATTAGTTCGATCTGTCACGTTAGTTAACTAAAGAGGGAAGATAATGAAGAAGATAAATCTTGCAGTTATAGCTGGAGACGGCATTGGTCCAGAAGTCATCGCCCAAGGACTTCGTGTTCTCGATAAAGTTGCCGCAAAGCATGGCACAACTTTTGAAAAGACCGAATATGACCTAGGTGCCACTTACTGGCATCGCACTGGCGAAGTGCTTCCCGATTCCGTGATGGCAGAACTTGCTAAATCTGATGTTATTTTGCTCGGCGCTGTTGGTGATCCAACAGTTCCAAGTGGAATTTTAGAGCGTGGATTGCTCCTGAAACTTCGATTCGCTTTTGATCATTACGTGAATTTGCGTCCAGCTCTTTTGCGTCCAGGAGTTAAGGGTCCGCTGGCCACCAAAGCCCCAATCGATTTCATTGTGATTCGCGAAGGAACTGAAGGCCCATATTCTGGTGCAGGTGGAGCGCTCGCCATTGGAACAGCGAATGAAATTGCAACCGAAGAATCTCTTAACACCCGTCGCGGTGCAGAAAGAGTTATTCGTGATGCCTTTGCTCGCGCGGAAAAGCGTGATCGCAAGAAGTTAACCCTTGTGCATAAGAACAACGTTCTGGTTCATTCCGGAAGTCTTTGGACACGTACTTTTGAAGAAGTCGCAAAAGAGTATCCAACAGTGACAACCGATTACCTACACGTTGATGCCGCAGCTATGTTCTTTGTAAATAGCCCAGAGCGTTTTGATGTAGTTGTTTCAGATAATTTGTTTGGAGATATCTTGACCGATATTTCTGCGGCAATTTGCGGCGGCATCGGACTTGCTGCCTCTGGCAACATCAATCCAACTCGTGAATTCCCATCTATGTTTGAACCAGTACACGGTTCAGCACCAGATATCGCTGGTAAGAATTTAGCTGATCCAACGGCGACTGTTATGTCAGTTGCAATGTTGCTTGAGCACATGGGGCTAGATGAGGCTGCTCGCGAAATTGAAGTTGCTGTATCTGCCGATCTACTTGCTCGCGGCGATAAGAAGCGCAGCACGACAGAAGTTGGAGATGCGCTAGTCGCGCTACTGTAAAAATGAAGATAACCCTCAATCCAAACGCTAAAGATGCCGCGGTTCGCGACGCATTGGTGGCTGAGGGTGGATTCGGCAAGTACTACACAGATCACATGGTGATCTGTGAATGGACCGAAAAAGATGGATGGGCAGAACCGGAGTTAATTCCGTACGGCCCAATTTCACTTGATCCAGCAACTGCAGTATTTCATTATGGTCAGGAAATATTTGAGGGAATGAAGGCATATCGCCAACCTGATGGTGGCATTGCGCTATTTCGTCCTGAAGCAAATGCTCGTCGCTTTGCAAAATCCGCAGCGCGACTCGCTCTTCCTGAAATGCCAGAAGCACTTTTCTTGGAGACGGTTCAGACTCTTGT
>CANMCL010000137.1 GCA_947496345.1 Actinomycetota bacterium | reverse complement strand
CGGTGACTTTGACCAGCGCTTCTGGGCTTGAACCAACAACTTCCACGCCATCTGTAAATCTAAATAAATACATATAAGGGCTCGGATTATGCAGGCGCAACATGCGATAAACATCTAGCGCATCTGACGTGCACTCCATTGCAAAACGTTGTGAGAGAACTATTTGGAACGCTTCACCTGCCAAGATTTCTTCCTTAGCCAAAGCAATCTTTGCTTTGTACTCTTCGCCCGAAATATTGCGGGTGAACTCAGGTGCGCTCTTTTGGGCTAACTCGGCGACAAATCCGGGAAGTGAGCCAGCGAGATCACTCTGCATCCGATCTAAACGCAATTGCGCATCATCGTATGCCTGATCTACGCGGTCTCCAGTTCCATCCCAATTAATGGCATTTGCAATTAGAGTGATTGTTCCTTCCGCGTGATCCATTACCGCGAGATCACTAGTCAACATAAAAGCTAACTCTGGTAGATCAATATCTTTTTTACTAAGTGATGGAAGTTTTTCCAGACGACGAACGCAGTCATATCCCATATAACCGACTAAGCCACCAGTAAGTGGTGGAAGCCCAGAGATTTTAGGCGAACGCAAATGTGCGGCAGATAGGCGCAGCGCTTCGAGTGGATCAATTCCAACAGGTGCACCGGCTGGAGTTGTTCCTACCCAGATCGCCTTGCCATCTTTCTCGCTCAAAGTTGCTTGGCTATTTGCTCCGATAAATGAGTAACGCGACCACGCTCCCCCGTGTTCGGCAGATTCCAGGAGAAAAGTAGAGGGCGCGTTCTTGGCTAATTTTCGATAAATTCCAATTGGGGTTTCACCGTCTGCGAGCAGTTTGCGATAAACCGGGATGACATTAAAACTCTTGGCATACTCCTGAAACTCTGAACGTTGCATTAGCTCTCACCCACAGAATCGTTAATGGGTACTTGGTTATGAAAACAACTCTGCTCTCCCGTGTGACATGCAGCGCCACTTTGTTCAACTTTAATCAAAATCGCATCGCCATCGCAATCTAGTGAGATTGATAAAACTCTTTGCGTATTGCCTGATGTAGTGCCCTTCTCCCAGAGTTCGCTGCGGCTGCGGCTCCAGTAAGTTGCTCGCCCACTCTTAAGCGTTAAGGCAAGTGATTGGCGATTCATATACGCCAACATTAAAACTTCACCTGTCTTGGCATCCTGAGCGATCGCTGGGATTAAATCTAGATCATTTTTTAAGAGCGCTGCGATATCGGCAGGAAGATCCGTCGGCAGTTGCGCATCCATAGCCTTATTCTGCCTTAGGCGATGCGATTGGTGCGAATGGAATATCCCTGCCCGCTTAAATACTTCTTAACATCACTAATTCGGTGAATCCCGAAGTGAAATACGCTCGCTGCGAGTAAAGCATCAGCGCCAGCATCAAGGGCAGCAGCAAAATCTTCGAGCGTTCCTGCACCACCACTGGCGATCAAAGGAACTTTGGAGATTGCTCGTACCGCTGTGATCATTCCAATGTCATAACCCGCGCGCGTGCCATCGGCATCCATTGAATTTAAAAGGATTTCTCCTGCACCGAGTGCGCAAGCTTTCTCAACCCACGCGAGTGCATCAAGACCAGCGCTCTGTCGTCCTCCGTGAGTTGTAACTTCAAATCCTGATTCGGTTCTTGCTCGGCGTGCATCAACTGAAATGACAAGTACTTGCGAACCGAAGCGGTCGGCAATTTCTGCGATTAACTCTGGACGGGCAATTGCTGATGTATTTATCGAAACTTTATCAGCGCCCGCACGCAGTAGCCGATCTACATCTTCTACGCTTCGTATTCCACCACCCACAGTTAATGGGATAAAAACTTGTTCGGCAGTTTTTCGAACGACATCTAAAGTGGTTTCCCGATTTGAACTGCTGGCAGAGATATCTAGGAAAGTTAACTCATCTGCGCCTTCCAGGTTATACAAATTTGCCATTTCCACTGGATCACCAGCATCCACCAGATCTGTGAAATTGACACCTTTCACAACGCGCCCATCTGTTACATCTAAACAAGGAATGATTCGAATAGAAAGTGCCATTTAAATTGCGCCTTTAGTCAGCGCCAAAGCCTCTTGCAAAGTAAAAGCACCGGCATATAAAGCTTTACCTACGATTGCGCCTTCAACTCCAATTTCATTTAACGCCGAAAGCGCGGAGATGTCGGCTAGCGATGAGATTCCTCCACTGGCAACTACTGGTTTCTTTGTAACGCTGCAAACCTCACGGAGTAACTCCAGATTTGGGCCCTGCAACGTTCCATCCTTGGTTACATCGGTTACGACATAACGTGCGCAGCCATTGCTCTCTAATCGGGCTAAGGTTTCAAAAAGATCTCCACCTTCTTTAGTCCAACCACGCGCTGCAAGAACATGACCACGAACATCTAAACCAACTGCGATTCGATCGCCGTGTTCTGCAATCACGCGCGCAGTCCACTCCGGATTCTCCAGTGCAGCAGTGCCGAGATTTATGCGGCGACAACCTGTTGCGAGAGCGCGCTTGAGTGATTCATCATCGCGAATACCGCCCGAAAGTTCTACTTTTATATCTAAACGCCCAACAACTTCAGCGAGAATGGCGCTGTTATCTCCACGACCGAATGCAGCATCAAGATCTACTAGGTGCAACCACTCAGCACCTGCTGCTTGAAACTCTAAAGCCACTTCAAGTGGCTGACCATAAACGCTCTCGCGCGCAAGCTCGCCTTGTACCAGTCTTACTGCACGACCATCTTTTACATCAACGGCGGGGAGAAGTTCCAAATACTTTGATCCCCTCACAGCAGCCCCACCCAATTCTTGATTAGTTCAAGGCCGGCATCGCCAGATTTCTCTGGGTGAAATTGCGTGGCACAAATTGCGCCATCTTCAACTGCGCTAAGAAACTTCTCACCGTGAGTAGTCCAACCCTGCGCAGAACCGACGCTCGATTTCGCAGCGTAAGAGTGGACAAAATAAAATGATTGATCGGCAATACCTTTAAAGAGTTGTGATGTCCCGGTAACGGCAACGGTATTCCATCCCATATGCGGCAAGATTGGCGCCGCTAACTTGGTAATACTCTCTTGCCAAATTCCCACGCCTTTGTGTAGTTCGGCATTTGCGTGCTCATCACCATCGCGAAAAAGAATTTGCATACCGACACAGATTCCGATCGTAGGGCGCTTTGCTGCAACCCGTGCGCGAACAATTTCATCTCCCCCGATCGCCATTAATCCGCGCATGCATGCGGCAAATGCGCCAACACCTGGCACAACAAGACCAGCAGCGTTTAGCGCAGTTTCGCGATTAGATGTAACTACAACTTCAGATCCACTTCGTTCGAA
>CANMCL010000136.1 GCA_947496345.1 Actinomycetota bacterium | reverse complement strand
GTCCGGTTTCCACTTACGGCCAAGAAGAATGGGTTAACGGAAATTCAACTGGTCGTATTTTGAATTATCGCGCCAGCCGCGATGTAACAGTTCGCACCAAGGATGTTGAATTAGTTTCTAAACTTTCACAAGGTATTGGCTCAATCTTGCAATCTGGTGTTTCTGTAAATAACTATGGCCCTCAGTATTACATCTCTACTCTGGCAGAACTTCGCCCACAATTGCTTGAAGAAGCGATGAAAGATGCCAAGATCCGCGCAGAAGCGATCACTAAAGCAGTTGGTGGAAGCGTCGGCGCTGTAACAAGTGTCAAGAGCGGGGTTTTCCAAGTTACAACACCTGATTCAACGATGACCTCTGATGGTGGCGCGTATGACACGACCACGATTAAGAAGACTGTTACCTCAACCGTTTCAGTTACCTTCACCGTTAAGAACTAACCATTTAAAAGATGTCTCGCGCGCAGGAGTTAATCGCCTATTTTGGGATGAAACCTTTGCCAGTTGAAGGCACTTACTTTATTAATACTTATATATCTGAGGCTAAGACCGCTGCTGGTGGACCGGCAGGAACTGCAGGGCTGGGTCTATATCTGAGCGAGCCAGTAAGTGCATCAACAACTCACGTTCTGGAATTTGATGAAGTCTGGCATTTCTATGAAGGCGATCCAATTGCTTTATATGAATTCCACAAAGATGGCACCGCTCGCACAATTACTTTAGGCAGAGATATCGCTGCCGGCCAAGTTATGCAGCACACGATCAAATCGGGTGTTATTCAGGCCGGAGAAGTAGCACCAGGTGGTAAGTGGTCGCTCTTTGCATGCACAATGTCACCGGGATTTACTGCAACTTGTTTCCGCGGAGTAACGAAAAAAGAGTTGCGCGGAAAGTATCTAGGTTACGAAGAGATAATTGAACGCTTAGGCGTCGCCGATGGCCATGAAACAGAACTGCCCAGTGACTATGTAAATGAGCGATTTAAAGGTTAGTTAAAGCGGAATGTTGCCGTGAGCGCCGCGGCGATGTGGCGCAGCAGCTAAGGCGCGGGCAAGCGCGCTGCGAGTATGAGATGGCTCAACAATTTCATCGACTGCGCCAATTTCTACTGCGCGTGCAACACCACCAGAAACTTTGTCGTGCTCTGCCGCAAGCTCTAATTCCATACCCTCACGCATTTCTGGCGCAAGATCGGCAAGTAATCTGCGATGCAATACGCGAACCGCAGCAACAGCGCCCATTACCGAAACTTCTGCGGTTGGCCAAGCAAACACTCGTGTTGCGCCAAGTGATTTAGCGTTCATCGCAACAAATGCACCACCGTAAGCGCGTCTGGTAATTAAGGTAACTCGCGGAACAACTGCTTCACCGAACGCGTGCAGCAACTTCGCACCACGTCTGACTGCGCCTTCCCATTCCTGACCGGCACCTGGCAAGAATCCAGTGACGTCGGCAATAACAATTAGTGGAATACCAAAGGCATCGCAGGTGCGCACAAAGCGCGCCGCTTTTTCGCCAGCCGCTGAATCCAAGACACCGCCGATGTGTGCCGGGTTGTTGGCAATGACACCAACTGTGCGACCACCAAAACGTCCCAATACCGTTGTCATATTCTCGGCCCAGACAGGAAGCAGTTCTAATTTCTCACCATCTGCATCTAAAATTGCATCAATTAGCGGATGTACTTCATAACTACGTTTCGTTGCCGCTGGAACAAAGACTGATAAATCTAAATCCTTTAGATCTGTATCCATATGTCCTTGATTGGCAAAGAGCGCGGTTACATCACGAATTTCGTCAAAAGCTTCTTGCTCGGTTGACGCAATTACATGCGCAACGCCGCTGTTTTTACTGTGCGCTTCTGGACCACCAAGGGATGCCATATCTACATCTTCACCAGTTACAGATTTAACAACATCTGGACCAGTAACAAAGATGCGTCCTTCAGGGGCAAGAACAACTATGTCGGTTAAAGCTGGACCGTAAGCGCCACCACCTGCTGTTGGGCCAAGTACAAGTGAGAGCTGTGGGATTCGTCCACTTGCAAGAATCATCGCTTGAAATACTTCACCAAAAGCATTTAGAGATGAAACGCCATCACTTAAACGCGCACCACCTGAATGCCAAATACCAATAATTGGTAATTGTCTAGCCATAGCTTCTCTATAAGCGCTCACGATTACGTGTGAGCCATCTACACCAAGTGCACCACTTTTAATTGTGGCATCTGATGCAAAGACGACTACGCGATTTCCTTTTATTGCACCAGTTGCTGCAACCATTCCACAATCTGTGCGTTCAACTAAAAGAGAAACAGTGCCCGGATCAAGCAGGCGTTGGATTCTTAGCTCTGGATCGCGCGGGTCAACCTCTGTGTGGACCATAAAATTGAGTTTATAGAGTTGCGAAAGCCAATACAACGTTATGGCCGCCAAAACCAAAAGAATCATTGAGCGCGGCAATTTGTCCAGCAGGAAGTGTGCGGGGAGTGTCACGAACCACATCAATTGTCACAGCAGGATCTAAGTTTTCAATATTGATTGTCGGTGGTGCCAAGCGCTCTTGTAGCGCTTTCACAATAAATACAGATTCAATCGCACCTGCGCCACCAAGTAAGTGACCAGTCATTGATTTTGTAGCAGATACTGCAACGTGATCTGAATCTTTACCCAGTGCTAAACGAAGCGCGTTTGCTTCAGCAACATCTCCAGCCGGAGTTGATGTCGCATGCGCATTTAAATGAACAATATCTTTCGTTGAAAGTTTGGCATCGGCTAAGGCAAATTTAATTGCGCGCTGTACACCAGCGCCATCTGGATCTGGTGCGGCAATGTGATAACCATCAGATGAAAGTCCCTGCCCAACTAGTTCACAGTAAATCTTGGCACCACGTGCTTTAGCGTGCTCATACTCTTCCAAAACTAATATTCCGCCGCCTTCGCCAAGTACAAAACCATCGCGATCGGCATCGTAAGGACGTGATGCGCGCTCTGGTGCATCATTGCGAGTTGATAAAGCTTTCATTGCAGCAAAGCCCGCCATTGGTAATTGGTGAATCGCCGCTTCAACTCCGCCGCTAACGATGACATCGGCGCGATTTGAGCGAATCATTTCCAGGGCATAACCAATTGCCTCAGCGCCAGAAGCGCAAGCGCTCACTGGTGTATGAACACCAGCCTTAGCTTGAAGTTCTAGCCCAACATTTGCGGCTGGACCATTTGGCATCAACATTGGAACGGTGTGCGGGCTGACGCCGCGCGCACCTTTCTCCTTTAAATTATCGAATTGATCAAGCAGAGTTATTACGCCACCAATGCCAGATGCGATTACGACGCCAAGGC
>CANMCL010000135.1 GCA_947496345.1 Actinomycetota bacterium | reverse complement strand
TGTCAGTGTCTTCAATTCGGAACAAGAATGTGCCGCCTGTGTGGCGGGCATATGCCCAATCAAAGAGGGCGGTGCGAATATTTCCAACGTGTAGGTCACCTGTAGGAGATGGCGCAAAACGTACCTTAACTTTTTTCTCACTCACGGTTTTGCACTCACCTTATTAGTTAGTTGCCCAAGTCCATCGACACCAATCACGACGTTGCCGCGGGCAATTAGTGGACCAACTCCCGCTGGCGTACCAGTGATAACTACATCGCCTGGCAATAAAGTCATTACTTGGGAGATAAAGACAATGATTTGCGGAACGCTAAAGATCATCTGATCAAGGGTTCCATCCTGACGCAACTCATCATTTACCTTGGCAAAGATGCGCTGAGTGCCAGGTACGAAATCGGTTTCAATCCAAGGACCGATCGGACAGAAAGTATCGAAACCCTTAGCGCGAGACCATTGACCATCGCTCTTTTGTATCTCTCGGCAAGTCACATCATTAGCCAAGGTATAACCAAAGATCACTTCATTAACTCGCTCAATCGGAACATCTTTACAGACTCTTCCGATAACCACGGCTAGCTCTGCTTCATAATCAATTGTTGGAGCCATCGCCGGCCAAACAATTGTGTCTCCCGGACCGATCACAGATGTATTTGGCTTTATAAAAATGATTGGCTCTTTCGGAACTTCCGATCCCATCTCTTTTGCATGGTCGGCATAATTCTTTCCAACAGCAACAATCTTGCTGCGGGGAATTACTGGCGCTAATAAGCGCACCTTTGAAAGCTCTACCTTTGCTGCGGTCTTGGTGACACCGTGGTAAATCGGATCTCCTGAGATAACGGTGATCGAGTTATCTTCTTCTAGAACTCCGAAGAGCGGATCGGTACCGAGGCCAGATTCAGGTCCTGGAGTGAATCGAACGATACGCATTGGGCTATCTTACGCCCTCGTAACGCTCCCATTTGCATCAATATGAAAGATCGTTGCTTGCGGAGAATTCTCGGTAATTACTTCAGTCATCGCTGCCTTCTCCCCCGCAATGACTACACCTTCGATTCCAGCTATTTGCGATGCAGCAGCAACTGTAAATACTGCTTGGACTGCATCTAGCGTCAGTGTTGGTGCAGAAATATTAATTGCAACATATGTTCTTCCAGTTCTATCGCGCAACGCCGCCGCTTGTTTAGCGCCAGTACGCGCCAGTGTTGAGGTAGCAAGAGTGGCTAGCTTTTGATCTTCTGGGTTTGAAAAAGAATTACTCATGATCTTCTAACGTCTCATCCTTTAATCGTTCAATAATTACACTGCTTATTTTACGTCGACGACCGACTGGACGCTCGGATGTAATCGACCAACCTGCAAGAGAAATCGTGCTTCCTGCAATCGGTACGCGGCCGAGTTTCTGGGCCATTAAACCGCCAATAGTATCTACATCTTCAAAGTCGGCTTTATCTATCTCGATCTTTAACTCATCTGCCAAATCTTCGATGTGCAGCGTCGCTTTTGCGCGAGCTTTATCTTCAGTTAACCAAGTAAATGCTTCGATTCCATCGTCGAACTCATCAGCAATTTCGCCAACAATCTCTTCGATAATATCTTCAATCGTGATGATTCCAGCAGTTCCACCATATTCATCAACGACAATTGCTAGGTGGATCTGATCGCGCTGCATCTCCTTCAAAAGTTCTGCGGCAATCTTTATCTCGGGCACAAAGACTGCTGGGCGCATATGTTGCTCCACTTTTTCAGTCGTTTCCGATTCGTGGTGGTCGAGTGCGCGCTTTGCCAAATCTTTTACATAAGCTAGGCCAATAATATTGTCGATATTTTCTCCTGCGACAGGGATTCTGGAATATCCTGAGCGCAGCGCTAAAGAGAGTGCCTGACGCAAAGATTTATCGCGTTCAATCCAAACCATATCTGTTCGGTGCACCATCAACTCGCGCACCAGGGTATCTCCGAGTTCAAATACTGAGTGGATCATCTCGTGCTCATCAGATTCAACGAGTCCGCGTTCGTGGGCTTGATCTACTAAGTCGCGAAGTTCGGCCTCATTTGTAAATGGTCCGCTGCGAAATCCTTTACCCGGGGTCAGGGCATTACCGATTGCAATCAACAAGTTGGTAACTGGGCCCAAGATGAAGGCTAAGAAGTAAGCAACTGAGATTCCAGCACGTGCCCACTTATGTGGTTGTTGGCGACCCAAAGTCCGAGGACCAACACCGATTACTACATATGAGAGCACAACCATTATTACAACCGTCATTGCCATTGCTTGCGCAGATGAATATTGGCGCAATAGAGCAACGGCAAGCAGGGCAGCTGCAGTAAATTCGCAGATCTTTCGGACCAAGAGAAGTACATTTAAATAGCGAGATGGTTGTTGGGAGTACTTCTTAAGTAAGTGACCGCCACGCTTACTTTCTAACTCTTCGATCAAAATACGAGAAATAGAAGTGAGCGCTGATTCGGATGCGGCGAGAAAACCGGCGAAAGCAATTAGAACGATTATTGCGCTGATATTAAAGGTGTTCATGCTATAAATTTCTTTACGAGGCTCTCTTGCAAAGTAAACATCGCCTTCTCTTCAGCCGGGGTTGCATGGTCATAACCCAATATATGGAGCAAGCCGTGCGCTGCCAAAATAAAGATTTCGTGATCAATAGAGTGGCCGGCAGTCGCAGCTTGCTGTGCAGCCACAACTGGTGCAATAACGATATCGCCGAGCGTCACCGCTTCATTTCCTGGTCCAGGCATATCCATTGGGAATGAAAGAACATCTGTTGGGCCACCTTCATCCATCCATTTGATATGTAACTCAGTCATCTCTTCAATATCAACAAAGACTAAATTGAGTTCGCAATCTGGGTGTAACTTCAATTCGACTAGCGCGTTCTGAAGTAAGTCACGCACACTTTCGGTGGGCACGAGTTCGCCAGATTTATTAGTTATTTCAATAGTCATTTTATATCTTTATGAGTTACGTATATTGCGAGGAGCAGATTTTGCTTCGTCATAGCTTGCATACGCCTTAACAATGTCGCCGATCAAGCGATGGCGCACAACGTCTTCGGCGGTTAATTCCAAGAAAGCAATATCATCAATGTCATTTAAAATATTTCTGATCACGCGAAGTCCAGAGTGGGCTCCATTTGGAAGGTCCACTTGCGTTACATCCCCCGTGATGACCATCTTCGAACCAAATCCCAGACGGGTTAAGAACATCTTCATCTGTTCTGGCGTCGTGTTCTGCGCTTCATCCAAGATAATAAATGCATCGTTTAAGGTGCGACCGCGCATAAATGCCAGTGGCGCTACTTCGATTACGCCAGTTTGAATCAAACGTGGAA
>CANMCL010000134.1 GCA_947496345.1 Actinomycetota bacterium | reverse complement strand
TTGCAACAATTAACGATCTCTTCCCTAAGGGTGGAGAAGTTACAGTTGCAGATTTGATCGCAAAGGGCGCAGTACGCGATAGCTTGCCTGTAAAGGTTCTTGGCAATGGCGATATCGCCGTCAAGGTATCTGTAACAGCGCACGCATTCTCAGCATCAGCAGTTGAAAAAATTGCTGCCGCCGGTGGTTCAACTAAAGTCCTATAAGGGTTAAAAAACTTAACTTTTACTGATTTGATAGAGGGAGAAGATTGATGCTTTCAGCATTTGGAATGGCTTTTAAGACACCAGATCTGCGCAAGAAGATCTTCTTCACTCTTTCAATCATGGCTCTGTTCCGTTTCGGTTCTGTAGTTCCAACTCCTGGTGTTTCATACACCGCAGTGCAGAGCTGCTTAAACCAGGTACAAACTGGTGGGCTATTTGGTTTGATTAACCTTTTCTCAGGTGGAGCGTTAATTCAACTCTCTGTCTTTGCACTCGGCATCATGCCTTACATCACCAGCTCGATCATTGTGCAACTTCTTACCGTTGTTATCCCTCGCTTTGAAACGTTAAAAGCCGAAGGACAATCTGGCACTGCCAAGTTAACTCAATACACACGTTACCTAACAATCGGTTTAGCGGTTTTGCAATCGACTGGATTAGTTGCAGTTGCTCGCACACCAGGTCGATTGATCTCAGGCTGTAACGAAGCAATTATTCCTGACACTTCTTGGCAGCGAATCGTCACAATGATTATTGTTATGACCGCCGGAACTTCAGTAATTATGTGGCTAGGTGAATTGATCACTGACCGCGGTATCGGTAACGGTATGTCTATCCTTATCTTCACCTCTATTGCAGCAAGCTTCCCTGGACAACTATGGAGTATCAAAGTTCAAAAGGGACTCTTCGCATTTATTGTTGTTCTAGCCGTCGGTATCGCTGTTGTTGCCGCCGTTGTATTCGTTGAGCAAGCTCAGCGCAGAATTCCGGTGCAGTACGCAAAGCGCATGGTGGGACGTCAGGCTTACGGCGGAACCAGCACATATATTCCGATCAAGGTAAACCAAGCGGGCGTTATCCCAGTTATCTTCGCATCATCACTTCTTTATATTCCATCGTTGATCGTTAACTTCACAAATAGCCAAGCAGCTTGGGCGGTGTGGATCTCACGTAACCTAGTAAACGGTGACAACATTATTTATGTTGCTGCCTATACAGCGCTAATTATCTTCTTTACCTATTTCTACGTAGCGATCACCTTTAATCCAGATGAAGTTGCTGACAATATGAAGAAGTACGGCGGATTTATTCCTGGTATTCGTGCCGGCCGTCCGACATCTGAGTATTTGCAATACGTTCTATCTCGTATTACAGCGCCAGGTTCGCTCTATCTTGCACTCGTTGCGATTATTCCGATCGGTGCGCTGATCGTCTTTGGCGCAACGCAAAACTTCCCATTCGGTGGAACTGCGATCTTGATCGTGGTTGGCGTTGGTCTTGATACTGCAAAGCAGATTGAAAGCCAATTGCAGCAACGTTCATATGAGGGGTTCTTGCGCTAATGCGTTTACTCCTGGTTGGACCACCAGGTGCTGGTAAAGGAACACAAGCTCAATTCCTGGCAGCGCATTACTCAATTCCACATATTTCAACTGGCGATATCTTTCGTGCCAATCTAAAGGCCGGCACCGAACTCGGTAATCAAGCGAAAGCTTTTATGGATCGTGGCGAACTTGTTCCTGATTCTGTAACGAATGACATGGTCAAAGATCGTCTAACTCGCGACGATGTTAAAAATGGATTCTTACTCGATGGCTACCCACGCAATGTTGTGCAGGCACAAGTACTGCGTGAATTCTTAACAGCCAATCAGACACCTCTACAAGCAGCCCTAGAACTTTCTATCGCGGCAGATGAAATCATCAAACGCTTATCTTCACGTCGCACTTGCCGCGCCTGCGGTGCACCATCAGAAGCCGGTGCGACAAATTGCTCCTCCTGTAACGCCACCGATTTGTATCAGCGTGAAGATGACAAAGAAGAAGTTATCGCGCGCCGCCTGGAAGTTTATGAAGAACAGACCGCACCGATTATCGCTTTCTATCGCAGCGAAGGAATTTTGCTCACGATTCCAGCAGTCGGAACAGTTTCCGAGATTACCGAGCAGGCAATTACCGCACTTAGCCGCCTTGCCTAGTTAAGATCAAGACATGGCGATTCAGATAAAAACCCTTGAGCAACTCAAGGTTATGCGTCGCGCCGGCTTGGTAGTTGCAGATATTCACCAGCAAATTCGCAACGCCATTAAGCCAGGAATGACAACTAGCGCACTCGATGCGATCGCCGCCGCTTGTATCAAACGAGCTGGCGCGACTCCAAACTTTTTAAATTATCACGGCTTTCCCGCAACTATCTGTGTGTCTGTAAATGAAGAAGTAGTTCACGGAATTCCGGGCAATCGAGTAATTAACGATGGAGATTTAGTTTCGATTGATTGCGGTGCAATTATTGATGGCTGGCATGGCGATGCTGCATTCTCAATCGGGGTCGGCACAGTCGATCCACAAGATCAGAAGATGATGGATGTATGTGAAGAATCGATGTGGCGCGGAATCGCAGCTGGCCACCTTGGTGCTCGCCTGACAGATATTAGTTTTGCAATCGAGAGTTATATCGATTCCCAAGGAAAATATGGAATCTTGCAAGAGTACGGTGGCCACGGAATTGGCACCGAGATGCATCAAGAGCCACACATTCTTAACTTTGGTAAACGCGGAAATGGTCCAGAGTTAATTGTCGGCATGGCACTTGCCATCGAACCAATGATTACGCGTGGAACTCATAAGACAAAAGTTCTGGGCGATGATTGGACCGTTATCTCGCAAGATAAGTCTCGTGGCGCACACTTTGAACACACCTTTGCTTTATTGCCAGATGGAAAGCCATATGTATTGACTGCACCTGATGGCGGACGCGAACGTTTAGGCGCACTAGGGATAGAAGTCTCAGACCTACTCTCTTAGCCTTGATCAGGGGTTAATTGGCTCAGCCGGGAGGATTTCCAGAGCTAAATGGGGTTATTTGCGGAAAAGATTAGGCGTGTCTAGGGGGTCCAATAGGGCCACTTTGGCCAATTTCCCTTTATAAGGGGGGTGGCTTTAGACTGCACCTTCGCGCCTAGCGAAAATCCTGAGGGTTTTTGGTGGGTGCAACCGCGCTCGCAAACGGGTGTGGGTTCAATTTGAAACAGAAGTGGGTATTAGTGGCTAGCAAAGATGGCGCCATCGAGATCGAAGGTTCCGTTGCAGAAGCTTTACCTAACGCAATGTTTCGCGTTGAACTAACTAATGGGCACAAAATTCTTGCGCACATCAGCGGCAAGATGC
>CANMCL010000133.1 GCA_947496345.1 Actinomycetota bacterium | reverse complement strand
AAAGTATTCTTGCTCGTCGTTTACGCGGAGTTTAATTCGCTCGCGGGTGCGCACTGGCATAAGCCTCGCGCACCTTATCTATAGTAATTAGAGTGTAAATCTGCGTTGTTGTTACAGATGAATGCCCTAATAACTCCTGCACAACACGGATATCGGCACCACCATCTAAAAGATGAGTCGCATACGAATGTCTAAACACGTGCGGTGATACTTTCCCGGTCAATCCCGTTGCTTCGGCAGCATCAATGACTGTCTGCCAAGCGCTTTGTCGTGACAACCTGGTCCCTTTGGAGTTCAAAAAGAGCGCCGAAGCTGCCTTGCCAGACTTTGATTTCTCTAAGTAGGTCGGGCGCAAGCGAACTAAATAGTTTTCTATAGCCTCTTTGGCAAAACTTCCAAGCGGCACTATCCGTTCTTTTGATCCTTTACCGCGCAACTTAAGTGTTGTTATCTCGTCCCCAGCCAGCGTTGACTTACCCAAATCTGAAACGTTCAAACCAACAACCTCACTAACTCGAGCCCCAGTTCCATATAGAACTTCTAAAACTGCCCGATCTCTTAACGCAGCTAGATCCCCAATTCGCTCGGTTGAATTGAGTAGTGATGTAATCTCAACGATCGTGAGCGCTTTGGGTAGTTTGCGCGGTAAACGATTTGCGCTCATTTCAGTGGTTGGATCAAATATTGAGTACTCGCGTGAGGAATACTTATAGAAAGTTTTCAGTGCAGAGATTGCTCGATTTACTGAAGCCAAAGCTAAACCCGAGTCTTTCAGCGAAATTTCAAACTCCGTCACAGTTGACGAATCTAACTTTTCAAAATCAAGGCCGTGCACAGCGAGATAGTCTGCGAACTTCGCTAAATCTCGCGAATAAGCCGCAATTGAATTTGCCGAAAGACCGCGCTCTATTTGTAGATGATCTAGAAAACTCTTACGAGCGCTTTCAAACTGCATAACCGCGAGCGACTAGTGCCGCCGAAATCAAACCAACGAATAGCGGGTGTGGTCGTGTTGGACGTGAACGCAGCTCAGGATGAGCCTGTGTTCCCACGTAATATGGATGTACCGTGGCCGGTAGTTCAACAAACTCAACGAGGTCGCGTTCTTGAAAAAATCCTGAGAATGAAAGACCAGAACTCGAAATCTGATCGCGATATTGATTATTTACTTCATATCGATGGCGGTGTCGCTCAGAGACTTCATTTGAACCATAAGTCTTGGCAACGATAGAACCAGGAGTAAGCGATGCCTTATAAAGACCTAAGCGCATCGTCCCACCCATATCGGCTTGGCCAGAAACGATTGCTTTCTGATCATCCATTGTTGAAATTACGTGCGTTCCTGATTCAGGAGAGAATTCAGCAGAGTTGGCATCTTTAATTCCCGCGAGATTTCGCGCTGCTTCAATGACCATGCATTGCAAACCAAGACAGAGACCTAAAGTTGGAATCTTGTTGGTGCGCGCATAAGTTAGCGCACCTAATTTGCCTTCTATTCCGCGAACTCCAAATCCACCCGGCACACAAATTGCATCAACTTCAGAGAGAGCTTTCTTTGCACCTTCTGGCGTTTCACAATCATCGCTTGGAACCCAAACAATTGAAACTTTAGCGTTATTAGCAAAGCCACCAGCTCGTAGCGCTTCTGACACCGAGAGATAAGCATCTGGTAGATCTATGTACTTACCGACGAGTGCGACCTTAACCTGGTGTTTCGGATGATGGACTTTTTCTAAGAGTTCATCCCATTCGCCCCATTGCACTTCGTGTCCACCAAGTGCCAGGCGTCTGACGACATAAGCATCTAAGCCCTCAGCAAAGAGAACCTTTGGAATGTCATAGATTGATGGAGCATCGACAGCTGCAACGACTGCTTCTACATCAACGTCGCACATCAGCGAAATCTTCTTCTTTATCCCGATAGGAATTTCGCGATCAGAACGCAAAACAACCGCATCTGGTGCAATACCAATACTGCGAAGAGCGGCTACCGAGTGCTGAGTTGGCTTGGTTTTTAACTCACCGGATGGTCCGATATAAGGGACTAGCGAAATGTGTAAATAAAAGACGTTATCGCGGCCTACTTCTTGACGCATTTGACGAGCGGCTTCTAAGAATGGCTGGGATTCAATATCGCCAACCGTGCCACCTATTTCGGTGATAACCACATCAACATCTGGTGATGACATCGCATTCATACGTTCTTTAATTTCGTTGGTGATGTGCGGAATTACCTGCACTGTTTCGCCAAGATATTCACCACGACGTTCACGAGCAATAACCCGTGAATAAATCTGACCAGTTGTCACATTCGCCGAACCAGCAAGGTTTCGATCTAAGAATCTTTCATAGTGACCAATATCTAAATCAGTCTCGGCGCCGTCATCGGTTACGAAGACTTCACCGTGTTGAAAGGGGTTCATCGTGCCGGGATCGACGTTTAAATACGGATCCAGCTTCTGCATTGTGACGCGAATGCCTCGTGCTACAAGGAGTCGACCTAAACTTGAAGCGGTGAGACCTTTGCCAAGACTTGAGGCGACTCCGCCAGTTACGAAAATATGCTTAGTCACATGCGCTTGGCCCATGGAAGACAAACCTATCATCTGGCCCCTGCTATTTAGAAATTGACTCGCGCATCGCTAGTAGTTCAGCGGCATGTTCTTGCGCACTTGCAGAACCTTCCAGCCCAGCAAGCATGCGGGCGATCTCCTCAACCCGAGCCTTATCTTCTAGCTTTGTCACATCTGATTGCGAGACTGATCCATCACTACTCTTCTTAACCACGAAGTGTGTATCTGCCCACGCTGCTACTTGTGGCAAATGTGTAACCACTATCACCTGCGTGTGTTTTGCTAGCGCAGCCAAACGTCGTCCGACTTCTATCGCCGCTTTACCGCCAACACCAGCATCAACCTCATCAAAAATGTATGTACCGACTGGATGCGTTTGTGCAAGAACAACTTCAAGGGCCAACATTATTCGTGACATTTCTCCGCCGCTTGCACCTTTGCCCAACGCAATGAGGGGTGCACCAGCGTGTCCTTGGATCTGCATCGCAATTTCGTCACAACCTAAATTTGTGAAATCTGATTCCTTAAGTGCGCCAATGTAATTAGCGGATGTAATTGCAATCGAAAAAACGGTATGTGGCATTGCCAGTGCGCTGATTTCAGCAGTAACTTCTTTCGACAGTGCCAGCGCTGCTTCATTTCTTAAATCCGTCAACTTCTTCGCGCTCTTTACCAATTCGTTCTTAATCCCAGCAAGTTCGTTCTGTAATTCCTTTATTCGATCTTCTCCACCATTTAAGTCTGCGATCGCTTCTTTCGCACCCTTGGCACGAGCTGCCAACAAAATTAAATCTTCATCGGGATCTATTGAAC
>CANMCL010000132.1 GCA_947496345.1 Actinomycetota bacterium | reverse complement strand
CCATTCCTATGGGAATTTATGCTCGCAAGTCTTTCTTCCAATATGTCGATGCTGAAAACATCTTTGAAGTGACTAAGCAAGGTTTTGCCTACTTTGAAAAGACTTTCGGTTTGGCTTATCCATTTGGTAAGTACGACCAGATCGCAGTTGCTGAATACAACTGGGGCGCAATGGAAAATGTCGGCTGCGTTACCTTCCACGAAGATGTTTTGATTTTCCGTAGCAAAGTGACCGAGCGCAGCTACATCAGTCGCGCCTCGACAATCCATCACGAAATGGCCCATATGTGGTTCGGCGACTTGGTAACCATGAAATGGTGGCAAGACCTTTGGCTCAACGAATCTTTCGCTGAATGGGCTTCTTATATGGCGGTCAGCGAATCAACTAAGTACAAGAACGCTTGGACTGAATTCAACTCAGTTCGCAAGAACTGGGCATACCGCGCCGATCAACTATCTTCCACGCACCCAATCGCTGTTGAGATGAAAGATCTTGATGATGTTCGCACTAACTTCGATGGAATTTCATATGCCAAAGGAGCATCAGTTCTTCAGCAACTAGTTGCTCACGTTGGCCGCGATAACTTCATCGCCGGACTTCGTAAATACTTTGCTAAGCACGCATACGCAAATACCGAGCTAAGTGATTTGATAACTGAACTAGAGGCAACTAGTGGAAAAGATCTCACCGCTTGGGTTGCCACTTGGTTACGCACCGCAGGTGTAAACACTCTTCGTCCTGTTGTTGCCCTAGATGGTGATAAGTATGTATCTGTCGCTGTTAAGCAAGAAGTGCCACTAATTCCGGCTGGATCAAAAGAACTTCGCCCTCACCGTTTATATATAGGTCTATTTGATATTAAGGGCAATTCGCTAACTCGTCGCGAGAGCATTGAAGTTGATATCGCTGGTGAATTAACCGAGATCAAGGAGCTCGCAGGTAAGAAAGCTGCAGATTTACTCTTGATCAACGATCACGATCAGACATATGCCAAATTGCGTTTCGATGATCGTTCTGTTGCCACCATGAAGAAGTATCTTGGACAACTCGATGATTCACTCGCCCGCGGACTTATCTGGGCATCACTCTGGGATTCAACGCGCGATGGCGAACTATCTGCAAGTGACTACATTGAAATCGCTCTGAATGCACTAAAGGGTGAAACAGATATCTCAATGATCACAGCAACTTTCATGCAAATAGACACTGCTATTTGGGCATATCTTGCGCCGAAGAATCGCGATGCGGTTCGTTTATCGGTTGCAAATACTGCACAAGAGTTACTGGCTAGCGCAAAACCTGGAAGCGATTCGCAACTGCAGTATGCGCGTGCATTTGCAAATAATGCATTCACGCCTGCACAGTTTGAAAGTTTAAAGGCGATGCTAAACGGTTCTGTAGATGGGCTTTTGATGGATGCCGATCTGCGTTGGTTCATTTTCTTGTGCGGTGTAAAGCGTGGCATCTTTGGCGTTTCAGATATTCAATCTGAAGGAGATCGCGATAAGACGGCACACGGAAAGCAATATGTTGCCTATGCACACGCTGCGCTTCCAAACCATGAAGCAAAGGCAGCCGCCTTTAAATCAATCACAACTGATGATTTGAGTAACACCATCCACTCCTACAAGTGCCGTGGTTTTAACGAGAATATCCATTGCGATTTACTTGAAGCATTTGTCGATGAATACTTTGATGCCATCCTAAAAGTTTGGTCAACCAAGGGATATGAAATTGCTGAAACGACTGCAACCTTAACTTTCCCTACCTGGGCGATCAGTGATGAGACTGTGAAGAAGGCTCAGCACTGGCTGGATGTAACCGGCAAAGATGCATCAGCTGCTCTGCGCCGTACCGTGACTGAAGGCCGCGATGCAATGACTCGTTCGCTCAAAGCGCGCGCTGTTGATGCTCGCTAATTAGTCGATAGAAGTTACGACTGAGCTGATCTTCTCTTTCTTCTTGCGTTCACCAGTGAGTGCATAAGTAATTACTGAGATCGCTATGAAAAGAACGGTCGGGGCTGCGAAGAAATAGGCAAATGTTTCGATCGCGCTTAGCCCTTCGCCAGCCAAAGTTCCATCTTCTTGATTCTCTAGTGAAAGTAGCTGGATTGCGGATGCAAAGTGAATCATCATGGAATTAAGTGTAAATGAGTTATGCGGTTGCGGCTGCCACACCGAATGGCTCTAGATAAGGCAACCATCGATTATCCGTGCGACCCGTTCCGAGAATTCGCCATGCAGCACCAACTGGTTCGCGAGGAAGTGAGCGAAGTCTCCATCCCAAATCTTTTAGCGGCTTATCTGCCTTTAGGTGATTGCATTTGTGGCAAGCAGAAACGACGTTCTCCCAATTGTGTCCGCCACCTCGAGAGCGAGGAATCACGTGATCTATCGAAGTCGCTGGTGCCGCACAATAAACACAACGGCCACCATCGCGCGCAAATATTGCACGTCGTGAAAGTGGCACCGCGTGGCGATATGGAATTTTCACAAATTTATTTAGCCGAATTACCGATGGGAGTTCGATCTGACCTTGTGCAAAATGCAGAACAGTTCCAGATGACTCAACCATGGTGGCGCGAGAATTAAGGACAAGCAGCAGCGCACGACGTTCGGTCACAACACCTAGTGGTTCGTAGGTGGCGTTTAAGACTAACGAGCGAGACATACATACCCCGGTTTCGAAGCGCGTGGCTCGCGCCGATTGGTTTATCTTGCACTAAGAAAGCGCAAGATCGGGGTATTTGCGTGTCAATTTTAGGTAAAGAATTGGATTAGAGTTTGACCTATGAGCGAGCAGACCCGAAATATTCTCGAATGGCTAAGCGGATCACCTCTTCGAATCTTCACCGTCCTGGTGGCGGCCTGGATTAGCCATAGCATCGGGCAACGGGCCATCAACCGCGCAATAAACAAACTTGCAACCGCCGATTTAAAGCCCGGTCCAGGTTTTGCAAAGCGTCAGTCGGAACGAGCCCGCACAACCGGTTCCGTTCTTAACTCAATTCTAAAAGCTGTTATCTGGATAATCGCACTCGGCATGATCTTGGGAGAATTCGGATTTAATCTCGGGCCAGTAATCGCCTCTGCCGGTGTTATTGGCGTTGCAATTGGCCTAGGTGCACAAACTTTAGTTCGCGATATTTTATCTGGAATCTTTATGTTGATTGAAGATCAATATGGTGTCGGTGATGAGATAAAGGTTTTAGATATCGAGGGTGTTGTGGAAAAAGTTGGGCTTCGCATAACCACAATTCGCGATAAGAAAGATGTGCTTTGGTATGTCCGAAACGGTGAAATTTTGGTTATAGGGAACGGTTCTCAGAAGCGTTAACCATTCCGTGTGCGGCCATTTCTAGGTACTCACGCAACTGTTTGCGATTAATCTCTGTCATTTCCATTCCATCTAAAGCACCGATTGC
>CANMCL010000131.1 GCA_947496345.1 Actinomycetota bacterium | reverse complement strand
GGTTTAACAATTACTGCACGATCGCTGACTTCAGATGGGACTTCATCACTAATGATGTGGTTAGGGACAAGATCTTCTAATAACTCAAACCAGAAAAGTGAGAGTTGAGTCAGTATTGCGCCTTTGTTCGGAATCTCTGATGGAAGAACCCAGTCAAATGCTGAAATGCGATCTGATGCCACAAGTAAAATCTCATTTTGAGAATTTGTATAAAGATCGCGAACCTTTCCGGTGCGCAAGTGCTGCCAACCATTTATGGATGGTGCTGGCGGTGCGCCAGCCAAGCCGAAGCCGCTCACCTGATGGAGTGTGGTTTGTACTGCGCTGCGGCAGGGTGCGCGGAAGTAATCGCGTCGATGCGATCTACAACTCGAGCAATTTGTTGGCGAGCATCGCCAGTAAATTCAATTGGTTGGCTAATTAGCGCATCAAGTGCTTTTCTATCTAGCGGTATTCGCGAATCTGCAGCAAGTGCATCAAGTAATGAGTTTGCCTTTCCTTCACGCATGGCAAGGGCAGCCTTAACTGCGTGTTCTTTAATAACTTCGTGGGCAACTTCGCGACCTACGCCAGATTTAACCGAAGCCATCAAGATTTTGGTTGTGGCAAGGAAGGGAAGGTAGCGATCTAGTTCAGCCTGAATTACTGAAGGAAATGCTCCGAATTCATTTAACACCGTCAAAGTAGTTTCGAGTAAGCCATCAATTGCATAGAAAGCATCAGGCAGAGCGACTCGGCGCACAACGCTGCAAGAGACATCGCCTTCGTTCCATTGATCACCGGCAAGCTCAGAAACCATAGAGGCATATCCGCGCAGAACAACGCTTAGTCCATTGATTCGCTCGCAGGAACGAGTATTCATCTTGTGCGGCATGGCAGATGAACCAACTTGTCCATCTTTAAATCCTTCAGTGACGAGTTCTGCACCGGCCATCAAGCGAATTGATGTGGCAAGTGATGATGGACTAGCCGCTAATTGCACCAAAGTGGTTACGACGTCGTAATCGAATGAGCGCGGATAAATCTGACCAGTTGAATCTAGGACTCGATTGAAACCGAGGTCATTAGCAATTTCTAACTCTAAGGATTGGTGTGACTTTGATGAACCGAGCAGATCAATAGAATCTTGTGCGGTACCAACTGGGCCCTTTATTCCACGCATTGGGTAGCGATCTTGCAAAGAAGTAAGGCGTTCGTAGGCAAAGAGCAGTTCTTCGGCAGCAGATGCAAAACGCTTTCCTAAAGTTGTTATTTGCGCCGGCACATTATGTGATCTACCAGCAATTGGTTGTGCAGAATATTGCGCAGCTTTCTCGCCGAGTTGGGCCAATACTGCTACAACTTTTCCGTGCACAATTTCTAGTCCGTTTTTAACTTGGAGAGCTTCAATATTTTCGGTTACATCGCGGCTAGTCATTCCCGCGTGAATCGCCTCGTGTCCGGCAAGCGCATTGAACTCTTCGATCCGTGCTTTCACATCGTGGCGAGTTACTTTTTCGCGCGCATCAATAGATGCTAGGTCTACCTTGTTTAAAACTTTTTCATAATCTGCGATTACAGAATCAGCAATTGAGTGACCTAGCTTGTTTTGTGCACGGGCAACTGCCAGCCATAACCGGCGTTCTGCAATGATTTTCTCTTCTGGTGCGAAGATGGCGCGCATTGCCTTTGATGCATAACGATCTGCAAGGACGCTCACTGGCTTATTCTCCCCCATTTAATTGCCCTTCTCAGCGACCGACGCATTTAGCGCAATGTCGCTGCGATAGAAAGATCCGGAAAGTTCGATCTGTGAGATCGCGCGATATGCGCGGTCACGGGCCTGCGTTAAATCTTCACCGAGTCCAGTAATCGTCATGACGCGTCCCCCGGCTGAGACCAAGGCATCACCGCTTTGTGTTGTGCCGGCATGAAAGATTTGCGTATCTGCGATCACCGGAATCTTAGTTATCGCACCATTTACTTGCGGCGCATCCGGATATCCCAGTGCTGCCAATACAACTGTGACTGCACTTTCATCTCGCCATTCGAGAGCCACATCATCTAACGAATCTGTTGCCGCTTTATATAAAAGCGTTGCTAGCGGAGTTTTCAATCGCGGAATTAACACTTGAGTCTCAGGATCACCAAAGCGCGCGTTAAATTCGATAACTCGCAATCCGTGATCAGTGAGTGCGAGTCCGGCGTATAGAAGTCCTACAAATGGCGTTCCGCGTGCTGACATTTCTGCAATC
The DNA here is from genome assembly GCA_947496345.1 of Actinomycetota bacterium. The sequence continues at coordinate 1,199 of CANMCL010000131.1, read as the reverse complement.
ATCGGCGCTAAGACTTTTTCGTATGTCTCATCAACGATGTCATCAGGTGCCCACGGAAGTGGTGAGTAAGCGCCCATGCCGCCAGTGTTCGGCCCCTTATCAAAATCGTAGGCACGTTTAAAATCTTGCGCAGGTTGCATTGGCAAGATGTTGCGTCCATCGGAAATTCCAAAGAGCGAAATTTCTGGACCGTTTAAATACTCTTCAATTACTACACGTTTGCAAGAGAGTGCATGTGCTAACGCGATTGCGCGATCATCAGTGACGACAACGCCTTTACCTGCAGCCAATCCATCATCTTTGACAACGTATGGAGCGCCAAAAACATCGAGAGCGCTTTCGATCTCGTCCTGGTTTTCACAGGTAAAACTGCGCGAAGTTGGTACTCCTGCATCGCGCATTACCCCTTTAGCAAAGTGTTTTGAACCTTCTAACTGCGCTGCCGCTTTGGACGGACCAAAAGTTTTGATGCCCGATGCCCGAAGTAAGTCAGCAACGCCATTTACCAAAGGAACTTCTGGACCGATTACTACTAAATCAACGCTTAAACTTTTTGCGAGTTCAACGATTGCTGCGTTATCTGTGACTACAACGAGATGGTTTGTGGCAATCTGCGAAGTACCGGGATTCCCTGGTGCGCAATGCAATTCGGTACAAGCTGGATCTGCTTGTAGTCCTAGTGCAAGTGCGTGTTCTCGACCGCCACTTCCGACTAGGAGGATTTTCATGGTTTAGATGAAATCCTTTACGACAATTGTTTGGTCGCGCCCGGGCCCGACTCCGATTGCACTCATTGGCGCACCAGAAATCTTTTCTAAGAATGAGATGTAATCCTGGGCATTCTTTGGCAGATCACTTAACTTACGAGCCTTTGAAATGTCTTCGTTCCAACCTGGCAAGTATTCATAGATCGGCTTGGCATGGTGGAAATCGGATTGTGATGCTGGAAGTTCTTCTACGCGCTTGCCATCAATATCGTAGGCAACACAAACCGGAATCTCTTTCCAACCAGTTAGGACATCAAGTTTTGTTAAGAAGAAATCGGTAAGTCCATTTACACGAACTGCATAACGCGCAATTGGTGCGTCATACCAACCACAACGACGGGCGCGTCCAGTTGTTACACCGATTTCACCACCGATGGTGCGTAATTTTTCACCATCTTCATCGAGGAGTTCAGTTGGGAATGGGCCAGATCC
>CANMCL010000130.1 GCA_947496345.1 Actinomycetota bacterium | reverse complement strand
CGATTGCAATGGGAGCCGAAGCGGTGCGCGATAAGACAGACGCTGACATTGCATTTATAGTCTGTGATGCAGGCTGGAAATATCTATCGACTGGGATCTACGGAAGTGAAATAGCCGCTGCGACCGAGGGGCTAGACGGCACGCTCTGGGCCTAAAGCTCTCCTAAAACACAAGGTACTCTTGCCTATGTGAGTGATGCACCGATTGGAATATTTGATTCAGGAGTTGGCGGATTAACCGTTGCTCGTGCAATCCTTGATCAACTTCCAAACGAATCAACTCTTTATATAGGTGACACTGCTCGTGGTCCTTATGGTCCACGTTCACTTGCTGAAGTCAGAACATACTCACTTGAAACCTTAGATTATTTAGTCAGCCAAGGCGTGAAGGCTTTGGTAATTGCTTGCAATACAGCCAGTGCTGCGATGTTACGCGATGCGCGCGAACGTTATTCCATTCCAGTAGTCGAAGTTATTCAGCCAGCAGTTCGTCGCGCAGTTGCTGCAACGCGTACCGGACGCATCGGTGTCATCGGCACTAGGGCAACGATTGATTCAAAGGCTTACTTAGATGCATTCGCTGCTGCTCCGCAATTACAAATCACTTCAATTGCATGCCCGCTCTTCGTAGAATATGTGGAACGCGGAGAAACTTCAGGCGAGGCGATCACAAAGGTAGCGCGTGATTATTTAGCGCCAATGATGGAATCTGATGTAGATACATTGGTATTGGGCTGCACTCACTATCCGCTCTTAACTGGTGTGATTTCCTATGTAATGGGAAATGGCGTTTCGCTGGTTTCTAGCGCTGAAGAAACCGCGAAAGATCTTTACCGAACTCTGGTTGAGAATTCGCTACTGCGCGCTTCAGGTAAAGGCCCTGCAACGCATTCGTTTTTGGCGACTGGTGATTCAGCAGCTTTTGAAGTTCTGGCACGACGATTCTTGGGGCCCGAAGTGGGTTCTGTTAAACACATATCTAATCTCAATTAAAAACCCAAATAAAGAAGAATGGAAGTAAATGGCACGCATCGACGGAAGAAATGAAAACCAACTTCGCGAAATTAAAGTTACTCGCAAGTGGCTAGATCACGCAGAAGGTTCCGTACTAGTTGAATTTGGTAAGACTCGCGTACTTTGCGTCGCTTCATTTACTCCCGGAGTTCCTCGTTGGTTGAAAGATTCCGGAAAAGGTTGGGTTACTTCCGAATATGCGATGTTGCCACGTGCAACTCACACGCGTTCTGACCGCGAGAGCGTTAAAGGAAAATTAGGTGGTCGCACACAAGAGATCTCTCGCTTGGTAGGCAGATCACTTCGCGCAATCGTAGATATGAAAGAACTCGGTGAGAACACCATCGTGATTGACTGTGATGTTTTGCAAGCCGATGGCGGAACTCGTACTGCAGCAATTACAGGCGCATACGTTGCACTTGCTGATGCAATCGCTTGGGCGAAGTCACAAGGACACATCAAGGCAGAATCCAAACCATTGAGTGATTCTGTTGCTGCAGTTTCAGTTGGAATCATCGACGGTGTTCCCATGTTAGATCTTTGCTACGAAGAAGATGTTCGCGCAGATACAGATATGAATGTTGTCTGCAGTGGCGATGGAAGATTTATCGAAGTGCAGGGAACAGCTGAAGGTGTGCCGTTTGATCGTTCTTTACTAAACTCACTTCTCGATTTGGCCGTTGCCGGATGTGTAGACCTTGGAGAAATTCAGAAAGCGGCACTTGCTAAGTGAGTCGGCACAAGTTACTTCTTGCCACTCGCAATAAAGGCAAGATTGAAGAGTTTCGCCGCATTCTGGAAGATATTGCCGCAGGAGAAATTGATTTAGTAGGGCTTGAGCAATTTCCTGATCTTCATGATGTAGATGAAACTGGATCTACTTTTGAAGAAAATGCGCTCTTAAAGGCGCGCGAAATGTGTATTGCATCGGGCATTCCAGCGATTGCCGATGACAGTGGACTGTGTGTTGATTTTCTAAATGGTGACCCCGGAATATTTTCTGCTCGCTGGGCCGGAAATCATGGAGATGACAGAGCAAACACTGCAAAAGTATTGGAATCATTAATTGGAGTTCCAGATGAAAAACGAGGCGCCCATTTCACATGCGTTGCAGCGTTGGCCTTTCCAGATGGGCGCACACACGTTGAGGAAGCTCACTTCGACGGTTGGATTCTTCACAGCCCCGTCGGAGATCAGGGATTTGGCTATGACCCAATCTTTCGTCCGGAAGGCTTCGAGATTTCCAGTGCACAAATGAGCGCGGAAGCGAAAGATGCAATTAGCCATCGTGGGAAATCACTCCGCGCTATCGCACCTCATGTCATCACTTTGCTGAACACCCTAGGCTAAACTTGGCCTATACGAGATCGCTCAATCCTGAAGGAGTTTAACCGTGGCCGTAAAGAAGAAAGCTGCAACAAAAAAAGTTGCCAAGAAAAAAGTAGCTAAGAAAGCGCCGGCTAAAAAAGCGCCAGCGAAGAAGAAGTCTGCTGCCAAGAAGGTAGCTAAAAAAGCGCCAGCGAAAAAGAAGTCTGCGGCGAAAAAAGTAGTTAAGAAAACTGCTGCTAAGAAAGTTACTAAGAAGGCTGCTAAGAGAGCTCCAGCGAAGAAAAAATCTGCATCTAAGAAGTCAACTTCTGCGAGCAAGTTTGTTATTCCACCAGTACCACTGGGTGGCTCTAAAGGCGCCTCACGTGTAAATGTCACGACTACACCGACACCTGCAAAGCCAGCACCTGCAAAGCCAAGTGCTGCACCAAAACAAAGTACTTCACCACGCGTTCTCATTGCAGCGATTATCGGTATCGTATTGCTTGCAATAATTGTCATCTCTCGTCCAGCATCGACATCTGATGATGCGGCACCTGTTGCAACTGAATCAGCTGCTCCAGAAATGACTGAAGAGGCAACACCTGAAGCAACTGAGCCAGCAACAACCGAACCAGTTGCCGCCGTTGAAGCCCCAGGACGCTTCATTGGAAATTGGAAAGATGCTGAGAAATCAGTAATGGTTATTACTTGGAAAGCGCCAACTGCAACTGCTGGGTTAACTGGATATAAGTTTGAAATTCGTTCCGGAGCTGGCGAATGGAAAGAATCAGGAATATTGCCAGCAACTCAACTTTCAATTGAAGTGACCAAGGGTTCTGCAGATGGTGAAACATCATTCCGTGTTTCATCTGTTTACTCAGATGGACAGATTGCAACTACAAAGGCATTTGGATTCGCCGGACAGTTTGCATAAATAGTTCTAAAGTAGAAATAGCCCCAGCCAATTGGTTGGGGCTATTTCTTTTGTTAAATTAAATTTCTATAGGTAGTTGGTAATTGCTGCAACATATGCTCGCGCACCAGCTGGCACTAAGTGAACGCCATCGGGTGCAAAGTATTCCGGATGACCTTCTGAGATTTGATCCCATCTAAT
>CANMCL010000129.1 GCA_947496345.1 Actinomycetota bacterium | reverse complement strand
GCGCAGCGTGTGCATAGGCAACATATTGCTTTCCGTGTGCCGTCTTATCGCGATCTCCTTCAGATTGAATATCTGAAACTCCAAAGATGCCACGCTTTACACCGCATAAGAAAATGAACCAACGCAGATCGGCATCCATCAAAAGCCCATCTACAGAACCGTTTAGCATCGCCTTTAAACTTTCAAACTGTGCTGGCGTGTAAGCGTTGTTGGCAAATGCACGCGCATACTGCAGTTGCGAATCGCTGCCAGGTTTTGCGCTAGCCAGTAATTCTTGTGCAGTATTTGCAACTGATAAACGAACCGCATCGCGATTCTTCGGCGCAAGATATGCCCAAATAGCAGTGTCTATTTGCATGAAAGTTGCTGTGATCATTGAGATATCTGTTTCACCCTTTAGCGCATTCAGAGCGATTTCAATGTAGTCACTTGCAGATAGTTCGCCATCGCGTGTTGAATCCCAGAGTGATGCCCAGATAAGTCCGCGGGCGAGTGAATCATCGAGTTGTCCAAGATACTTCTTCATCGTTTCAACGGAACGATCATCGAAACGCAATTTGGCATATGTCTGATCGTGATCGTTGATCAAGAGTAAATCTGCAGCTTTCTTACCTGCAAGCTCCTTGATCTCGGTTAATTCACCAGCGATATCAACTTCAATGCTCTCGCGACGAGTTAGCGAATTGCCCTTAATATCAAATAGTCCTATATATAAACGGTGAGGGCGAAGTTCTTTTGATCCGACTGGCATTGGCGGCACTTCTTGCTTAACAGCAACGGAAGCATATTTATCACCATCTAGAGCGATCACAGGGCGAAGCGTGTTTACACCTGCGGTGCGCAACCAAGTGGCAACCCAGGCGGTGAGATTCTTTCCGCTAGTTGCTTCCAATTCGGTTATCAGATCACTTAGCTCGGTATTGGCATATGCGTGCTTGGCAAAGTACTTCCGAAGACCAGCGATAAAGTTATCGCGACCTACGTGTGCAACAAGTTGCTGCAGCACCGATGCGCCTTTGGCGTATGAAATTCCATCGAAGTTGGTGCGAACATCATCGAGATCTTTCATCTCAACAGCGATTGGGTGCGTGGAAGATAGTTGATCAGCACGGTACGCCCAGTTCTTGCGAACTGAGTTAAATTCAGTCCAGGCGTTCTTGTACTTAGTTGATTCGCTGACCGCCATATAAGAAGCCCATTCAGCGAAAGATTCATTGAGCCAAAGGTCTTGCCACCATTTCATGGTTACCAAGTCACCAAACCACATATGGGCCATTTCGTGATGAATTGTTGAGGCGCGACTGATGTAGCTGCGCTCGGTCACTTTGCTACGGAAAATCAATACATCTTCGTGGAAGGTAACGCAGCCGACATTTTCCATTGCGCCCCAGTTGTATTCAGCCACTGCGATCTGGTCGTACTTACCAAATGGATAAGCCAAACCGAAAGTCTTTTCAAAGTAGGCAAAACCTTGCTTAGTCACTTCAAAGATGTTTTCAGCATCAACGTATTGGAAGAAAGACTTTCGGGCATAAATTCCCATAGGGATGGTCTTCTCGCCTTTAAATTCATCATGAACTGATGTGTAAGCACCGGCAACGATCGCAGTTACATAAGTTGAAATAACTTGCGAGGTTGCAAATTGAGTGTGTTTGCGATCGCCATCAAGATCCTTAGCTGATTCGATGCCGTAATTTGAGATAACCGCCCAGTGCTGTGGAGTAATTGTGCTGATTGTGAAAGTTGCCTTCTGATCAGGTTGATCAAAGCAGGCATACATGCGGCGGGCATCGCCAGTTTCAAACTGGGTGTAAAGGTAAACTTCGTTATCGGCTGGATCAACAAAGCGATGCAGGCCTTCTCCTGAGTTGGAGTAAATACCTTCGTGCTCAATCTCAAGGGTGTTATCTGCCGCAATTGCTGGCAAGAAGATGGTTTCGCCATCGAATTTCGGATCAAAGTCTGCGCCATTGAGCTTTGCGCTGATAACACGCTTGCCAACACAGTCTAAAAATGTAGTTGATCCTGGCTTTAGCCCAGCAAATTTAATAGTCGTCTTAACCAAGAATGTTTCGGCACCAGTTGTCACGTCTAAGTCGATTTTGTAACTTTCAACTTTGATGATCTCTGAACGTTGGGCTGCTTCGATTTGCGTGATATTTGTACCTGGCACGACGGCTCCTTTGAGGCTGATGTTTTTTGCTTCTCGTAGTCTAATCGTGCAAGAGTTGTGCTGTGGAACCCATGACAAACCGAAGTTATCGCCTGCGCGGGGTGCGGATCACCCCATCACAACAAGCCGCGCGCGATAACTTATGGGCGAAATATGGCGTCACTTTTTCCGAGTCCCCAATTGATTTAGACACTTTATTTTCTAAAAAGCAACCGATCGTTATGGAAATTGGATATGGGATGGGAGAGGCAACCTGGCAGATTGCTAAAGCTAACCCAGATATAAATTATGTAGGTGTAGAAGTACATATGCCTGGCGCTGGCAAGTTAATGGCGAAGTTGGCCGAACACGAGATCACAAATGTGCGATTGATAGAACGTGACGTTTTTGAGGTTTTTCATTACATGGTTAAAGATTCCAGCCTAGATGGCGCTCATTTATTTTTTCCAGATCCGTGGCCAAAGAAGCGCCACTTTAAGCGGCGCATAATTCAAGAACGCTTCTTAAGTGAAATTGCGACAAAGCTAAAGCCGGGGGCTTACTTACACATTGCTACCGACTGGGTTCCTTATGCCGAATGGATTAGTGAAGTATTTTCGAGTAGCAATTTATTTAGCGGGGGAGTCATAGCCCGCCCAGATTCTCGCCCACTTACTAGGTTTGAAGGACAAGGAATTTCTAAAGATCACGCAGTAAATGACTTTAGATACTTAAAAGTTTAAGTTAAATACTTCCGGTCTCTTCATATTTCGAGATCAAATCAATTCGCCGGATATGGCGTTCATCATTACTAAATGGCGTTGCGATAAAAGCATCGATGATCGCCTTGCAATCAGCGATCGAGTGCATACGCCCACCAATTGCCACGACATTTGCATTGTTATGTTCTTTACCAAGCTTCGCTGTTTCGATACTCCAGGCAAGTGCTGCACGAACACCTTTTACTTTATTCGCCGCCATTTGTTCACCATTGCCGGATCCACCAAGAACTATTCCGAGCGATGTTGGATCTTTGGCAGCAGCAACTGCGGCAGGAATGCAGAACACTGGATAGTCATCTAATGCGTCGTATTCATAAGGTCCGTGATCGGTAACGTCATGCCCGTTATTTACTAAGTGGGCGATCAACTCTGTTTTAAGTTCAAGCCCTGCATGATCGCTACCAATGTGTAAACGCATGCCTGAAGTCTCTCACGCTGTTATTTATCTGCCTCTGATCGCAACAACGAAAAACCCGCCGCGAAGGAGAATTCGCGACGGGTCTTTCTACCCAT
>CANMCL010000128.1 GCA_947496345.1 Actinomycetota bacterium | reverse complement strand
TATGTACAAGCCTTGGCTAGATGCCGATTTGGTTCGCGAACTCGGTGGTCGCAAGGAAATGTCTGAATGGTTGGTATCGCACAAGTTCCCATATCGCGATAGCGTCGAAAAAGCTTATTCGACAGATGCCAATATTTTAGGCGCAACTCATGAAGCGAAAGACCTTGAAAATCTTGATGCATCCATTGAGATTGTTAACCCAATTATGGGCGTTAAGTTCTGGGATTCATCAGTATCGATTCCGAGTGAAGATGTGAAGATCCAATTTGTTCAAGGCCGACCAGTTGCTATAAATGGCAAAGATTTCAGTGACGTTGTTGCGCTTATGAAAGCGGCTAACGATATTGGTGGACGCCACGGACTTGGTATGGCTGATCAAATCGAGAATCGGATTATTGAAGCCAAGAGTCGTGGAATTTATGAAGCACCTGGAATGGCCCTGCTATTTATTGCCTACGAGCGTTTGTTAAGTGCGATCCACAACGAAGACACAATTGCTAACTATCACGCAGAAGGTCGCCGCTTAGGACGTTTGTTATACGAGGGTCGCTGGCTAGATCCGCAATCTCTTATGTTGCGCGAATCGCTACAACGCTGGGTGGCTTCTGCCGTCACGGGTGAAGTGACAATTCGCCTGCGTCGCGGCGATGACTTCTCAATAATTAATACAACGGGCCCAGCCCTGAGTTACCACCCAGAAAAACTCTCTATGGAACGTACCGAAAATGCCGCTTTTGGACCGGTTGATCGAATTGGGCAGTTAACTATGCGTAATCTAGATATTGCAGATACCCGCGCCAAGTTAGAGCTGTACCGTGATCAAGGTCAATTAGGCAGTGGTGAATTTAAATTAATCCGAGAAATTGGCGAAGGGGATAAGAAGTAATGAAACGCAGCCTTGTAGCAGTTTTAGCTTTTTCATTGGTAGTACTAACTGGATGTGGAGATAAAGAAGTGAGCGCAACCGCAGATAATTTGCCAACAGTCACAACCAATATGGGTGAAGCTCCCACAATTGGCGCACCGAGTGGGACTCCGCCAACAACTCTAGAATCAAAAGATATAGTTGTTGGAACGGGCGCGGAAGTATCCTCGACTTCTACAATTACATTTCATTACACACTTATGACTTGGTCGAATGGCGCGTTAATCGAATCTTCTTGGACCAGTGGATCGCCCGCAACTTACCCATTAGTTGAATTGATTGTCGGATGGCAGCAAGGTATACCGGGAATGAAAGTTGGTGGTCGACGTTTGCTAGTAGTCCCACCTGATCTTGGCTACGGTGCGCAAGGAAGCGGGCCTGTCGGTCCCAATGAAACCTTAATTTTCGTCATGGACATAGTTAGCGTTGCTTAACAAGCCTTAAATTGCTATGAACTGGCAGAGGTAACCGCAACACTGCCTGAAGCGCTAGAATAAAGGTGTTGTTTTTCGGGGTCGATGTAATTTCGAACCGGCAGTTAAAGTCTGCGACCCGGTCAAGGCCATTGACCGGTGGATTGGGTGAAATTCCCGAACCGACGGTTAAAGTCCGGATGAGAGAAAACCAACATGTAGTCGACGCATGCTTTGTTACCGGTTTATCCAAACAAAGTTTTATTGCGTCGGCTCGTACCGCTTTTCCACCCCGAGATGCAACATCCGTTCTCGAATAAGGGTGTTGACGATGAAGCAAGTACTAAGGGCAGAAGCTGCGATGGCCCGTGCCATCGATTGTGCTCGCCTTGGTCTTGGCAAGACCTTCCCAAATCCAATTGTTGGCGCAGTGATCACATCAGCAACTGGAGAAGTAGTCAGTGAGGGTTTCCACCAAGGGGGAGATCACGCCGAAGTAATTGCTATAAATACTGCGAGAGAAATACCAGCAGGAGCAATTCTTTATGTGAGTTTGGAACCTTGTAACCATCACGGCAAAACCCCACCGTGCGTGGATGCGATCATCAAATCTGGAATTAAAAGAGTCGTTTACGCAGTTAGCGATCCAAATCCTGCAGCAGCCGGGGGAGCGGATCGCTTACGAGCTGCGGGCATAGAAGTGGAATCAGGAATTGGTGAAGTGCAGGCACGCCTGGAAAATCGTGCCTGGCTCACGAAGATGGAATTTGGACGTCCCCGAATTACTTGGAAGATCGCTTCAACAATGGATGGGAAAGTAGCCGCGAGTGATGGCAGCTCCAAATGGATTACTGGAGAACTCGCTCGAACTGATGTTGCGCAGATGCGCTCGCAATTTGACGCAATTATTACTTCGACAGCAACAGTGATCGCTGATGATCCTCTGATGACGAGCAAGGGCTTCGGTAAGAATCCGGTTCGCATTGTTATGGGAAGAACTGAGATAAATGCAGGGGCGCAAATTATGGATGGCTCAGCAGAAACTATCTTGATCAAATCTCAAAACCTAAAGGATTTAATCGCGTTGGCCAACGAACGAGGTTTTAATCAAGTATTAATCGAATCAGGACCAACTTTCGGTACTGCCCTTTTGCGCGAAGATTTGATCGATGAAGTTGTGCTGTTTCAAGCGCCAACTCTCTTTGGATCCGGGATGCCAGCAATAGGTGATTTAGGGATAACAAACATATCTGCACGATTGGATTTTGAGATCGCTGATGTAGAGATGATCGGTTCCGATTTAAAAATAACGCTTATCAAGAGCGCAAACATTTCAGAAGGTGGGCGTTAATGTTTACCGGACTTATTCAGGCAGTGGGACGAGTTGCAGCTATCGAACATCAGGAAAGTAGCGCGCGGCTAGTAATTGTGAGTCCAGATATCGCTCAACAAATTGCCCAAGGTGATTCGGTCAGCGTGAATGGTGTCTGTCTCACAGTTGTTTCCTTTGACAAATCTCAATTTGCCGTCGATGTAATGGTGCAAACTCTTAAGTTAACAAGCACTGGTTCACTTGAAATTGGATCAGATGTAAACCTAGAACTTGCAACCCGGACCGCTGATCGTTTGGGCGGACATATAGTGCAAGGACATGTGGATGGTGTGGCAACCATTTCGCTAATTACCGCTGATTCGCAATGGACTCGGATGGATCTTGCAATTCCAAAGGGTTTAATGAAATACGTAGTTGCCCAAGGATCTATCTGCCTCGAAGGCGTTTCGCTCACTGTCGGTGAGATAAATGATCCAGCCGATCAAATTTCTGTCTGGCTTATTCCGGAAACTCTTGCCAAGACCAACCTTTCAAAGAAGATGCAGGGTGATCAAGTAAATGTGGAAGTAGATGTTCTAGGTAAGTATGTTGAAAGACTTATTGCACGAGGACAGGTAGATAAATGAGTAATCTCGATAAAGTTCTGAGCGAATTTAAGGCGGGTAAATTCATTGTCGTCACAGATGATGAAAACCGTGAGAACGAAGCGGATCTAATTCTTTTAGCGGAGAAATCGACAGCGGAGAATATTGGCTTTTTGGTTCGCTACACCTCGGGTGTTATATGTGGGG
>CANMCL010000127.1 GCA_947496345.1 Actinomycetota bacterium | reverse complement strand
CCTCAACCAGTGAGAATTATTGTGAACCTTTTGCAAAGAATTTGCACTATACCCAGGGGGTATTTTCAGGTTTTTTTCGGGATATTCGGAGAATTCACGCTCATTCTGGGGCTATCACCCTAATTAACTACTCCATTCCTGGGTTTGGATCGGCCAAGCGCCGTACAGTTGAAGTATGAGTAAGGAATCGAGCGAGCGCGAAAAGTTAGCCGCAGCGGTTCCACCAAAGTTGCGCGGCTGGTTTCACTTAGGTGCGACCCCCGTCGTCATCATCGCTTCACTCGTTCTATTTATCTTAAGTAAAAGTTCGCTGAAATTTGCAGTCGCTCTTTACTCTCTTAGCGCAATCATGCTCTTTAGCGTCTCGGCCATTTATCACCGCGTTCCGTGGTCTCCCGAAAAGAAGAAAATCTGGCGCCGCTGGGATCACGCCAATATAAATTTTCTAATTGCTGGTTCATATACGCCTTTTGCGGTTGCGCTCCTGCAAGGAAATGATCGAATAATTCTATTGTCGGTCGTGTGGGTAGGCGCGCTCGCAGGAGTAGCCCTTCGCATCTTTTGGATCAACGCTCCTCGATGGTTATACGTTGCCAACTATTTACTTCTGGGGTGGGTCGCCATTGTTTATACGCCGCAGTTATATGACAAAGGTGGATTCTGGGTCTTGATCCCGATCATTATCGGTGGCCTCCTATATTCAGTGGGAGCCATTTTCTACGCTTTAAAGAAGCCCGGCCGCAACGCCAAATACTTCGGCTTTCACGAGCTATTCCATATCTTCGTGCTGGCAGCGTGGATTTCCCAATATCTCGCAGTCTCATTCGCGATATACCGCCAATAAATCACCCACTTTTAGAGTTAGCGCCTTTGCCCTAATCTAGGCACATGGCAGAGAAGAAGAATTTCCTTAATTGGGTCGGATTTAAAGAGAGCGAAAGCGCTGCTCCATCATCGGTTGACCGCATTCGCGAACTTGAATCTCAATTAAATGACCTGCGTTCTCGTCGCGACATCACAACTCTAAGCAAAGAAGAGTTTGAAATCTTGGCGACGGAAACTGCCATGTCAATGATCAAATCAGCGCAAAGCCGTGAAGCAAAAGCTCTCTCGACTTCAGAACGAATTACTCTAGAAGCATCCCGCCAAGTGAAAGATGCCTTGGAAAGTGCAGAAACAAAGGCGCGTTCTATTCTCTCTGGCGCTGAAGCACGCGGGCGCAAATATATTAATGTTGCTGAAGCAGAGGCTGCTGAAAGAGTTTCTCAAGCAGAACGCGAAGCGCAATCAATTTTTGATGAAAAACGTCGCGAGGCAGCAACACTGGCACAAGCGGCTCGTCGTGAAGGCGAAAGAATTATCACCGAAGCAACAGGTGAAGTCGCCGAATATCGTCAATGGTTAAGTGGAGTTATCTCTGAAGCCGAGCGTTTATATCGAATTCAAACCCAATCACTCGATGCGGCAGAGCAAGCAATTTCACAGAGTCGTTCTCGTTTAGATAGCGCCTATTCACGTTTAGCCGAGCTACATAAAAATGTGACTGATAATTTAACTGCCGATAACACGGTCATTGATACCGGACCAAAGAAGGTTGTAAGTCAACGCACCAAGCCAGCGCTTGCCGCTCCAGCGAAAAAGGCTGTTGCAAAGAAAGCTGTTGCAAAGAAAAAGCCTACTAAGCGTCGGTAATTAAAGTGGCTACCAAGCGCGGTATCCAATACATCCCTGCCATAGATGGACTGCGAGCAGTTGCAGTCATTGCAGTCATTCTTTATCACTTAGGGATTTCTTGGATACCTGGCGGATTTCTTGGCGTTGACCTCTTCTTTGTAATATCAGGATATGTAATCACCAGATTGCTCTTAGATTCGATCCAAGAACGCGGTGGATTAGATCTCCGTGACTTCTATATGGCGCGTATCCGCCGCCTACTTCCTCCACTTATTTTTATGATCGTTGTAACTTCGATCGTGGTTGGTATATGGGCACCAGATACAACTAAGAAATTCTTAACAGATGCGCCATTTTCAATCTTTGGCGGAATGAATTGGTGGCTGGTCTTCAATCAACAGGATTACTTTGAAAGTAGCGGTAGACCACCTCTTCTGCAACACACTTGGTCCCTAGCGGTGGAAGCGCAGTTTTATCTCCTCTGGCCGTTGATTCTTCTAGTAGTTTTAAAGTATTTCGGCAAAAAAGTAATTCCTGCTGCTGCTCTGACTATTGCGGCGATTTCTGGTGTGGCCTTAATGCTGGTTTCTTTTCAACTAGATGCCACAAACTCTTCCAAAGTTAGCCACATCTACTTTGGAACAGATACCCATAGCATCGGGCTCTTCTTGGGTGCTGCCCTTGCGGTTAGTTGGATTCCCCAAAACTTTAACCTGCAAGTAACGCGTCGTGCCCAAGATTTCATTGACGGCATTGGTGTATTTGGTTTTATTGGGATCTTGGCAACATTTGCACTTATTGATGAAAGTAAACCAACGCTATATAGAATCGCCTTTCCACTCGCTGGAATATTCGGCACTGCCATTTTGATTTCGATAGTTCATCCGGCTTCCCGATTCGCACCGCTGCTACGAAATAAAGTATTGCTTTGGATCGGCGAACGCTCATATGCAATTTATCTTTGGCACTGGGTTATCTTTCAAATCTCGCGTCCACAGGTTGATCTTGATGGAGAAAATTGGGCGCTCTTCTCATTAAGAATTTTGCTGGTTCTTGCAATGGCTGATATTTCTCTACGTTTAGTTGAACTTCCAATTCGCAGTGGTGCAGTTGCTTACTGGTTTGGCGGAATGAAATATAGAACTAAGGCAGTTCGGAGAAAACAGAAGATAACAGTGGCTCTTTCTATATCTTTACTCATTATCACCTCAGCGACAGCGAGCGTAAGTGCAATCGTGCGAGTGGATAGAGAGAATCTAGAACTTATACAACTCCTTAAAGACGCAGACAAGCCGATTGTGACTCCTGTCGAGGACTCTGCTAATCCAGGTCTTTGGGTTACTGGTGATTCGGTAATTCTCGGTATTCGCCACGTATTAGAAATGAACCATCCGATCGCTCTAATTAATGCTCGGGTTGGAAGACAAGCGCCTGAACTTTTAGAGGTGATGCTCCGCGATGGACCGCTAGTTCTTAACTCACCTATTGTGTTTAACATCGGCAATAACAACGCACTTACAAGAGAGCAGGTAATCGCTATATTTGAGGCGGTAAAGGCAGCCCCCCAAAGAATCGTTGTAAACACTGCAGTTCCAAGGCCTTGGCGTGATGCTAATAATGAATTGATAAATGAGATAGCCGCTACTTATCCCAATACTGTGGTCATTAGATGGGATCAAATCTCAGAAGGTCATCCGGAATACTTTGCACCCGATGGCGTTCACTTAGTGCCAGCTGGTGCGCGAGCATATGTTGCAGCAATTACCAACTACCTATAGAAATTTAATTTAA
>CANMCL010000126.1 GCA_947496345.1 Actinomycetota bacterium | reverse complement strand
TTTGCTAAACCGCTCTTGATCTGATTATCTGTAACTTTTGACGCATCTAATTCAGAAATTACTTCGCCTTCGCGATCATCGGTGATAGTAGATGCACCTAAAACGATAGTTGCGGTGTAGGACTTATCACCATCAGTTATGTACTGCAGAAGGCGCGTGCCGTTTCCGAAACCTAGAACTAATACACCGGTTGCCATCGGATCAAGGGTTCCAGCGTGGCCAACTTTGCGGGTACCTAAAGCCTTGCGCGCCACCGCCACAACATCGTGGCTGGTCATTGCGGGTGCTTTATCTACAACTAGGAATCCATCTGTCATGGCGTTTTTTAAGAATCAATCTTCAATTACTTTGGGGACTTTATATGGATCTTCTCCCCCAGCAAATGAAGCGTTCTTACGAAGTTGCGCGACTTCTGCATCTAACACGTGAACTTTATCGAGCAATGAGTCGAGCGCTTTGGCAGATTCAGGTAACCCATCTTCAAAGAATTCAATCGATGGAGTAATTCTTGTCTGCAAGTCACGACCAACCGCGCTGCGGATTACGCCTTTAGCGCTCTCCAGTGCAGCCGCTGTTGCGGCGCGCTGTTCTTCATCACCTAAGACGGTGTAGAAAATTGATGCGTTCTGCAGATCACCAGTTACTCGCGCATCAGTGACAGTTACGAAGCCGAGGCGAGGATCTTTAATCTTCGTCTCAAGTAGCTGCGCAACTACCACTTTGATGCGGTCTGCAACTTTCTGGGTGCGATGTGATTGGCCCATGATTTAAGCCCGCTTCTTCTCGCGCATCTCAAAGACCTGAATGGTGTCTCCGATTTGCAGATCCTTCATATTGCCAAGACCGATACCGCACTCGAAGCCTTCTTTGACTTCTGTGGCATCATCTTTAAAGCGCTTGAGCGAATCGATAGTTAGATCATCAGCAATGACTTCGGTACCGCGCATAATCCGGGCCTTGCCATTTCGCTTGATACTTCCATCACGAACGATAGAACCTGCGATATTTCCAGCCTTAGAAGATTTGAAGATCTCGCGCACTTCTGCGTTACCGAGAATGATTTCTTCGTACTCTGGCTTGAGCAAGCCCTTAAGTGATAGTTCAATCTCTTCGATCGCGTTGTAGATCACGGAGTAGAAACGAACTTCCACGCCTTCTTGATCCGCATAAATTGCAGTCTGTGGCTCTGGCTTAACGTTAAAGCCGATTACAACTGCAGTAGAAGCGGATGCCAGAGTGATATCGCTCTTGGTAATTGCACCTACTCCACGGTGGATAACGCGAAGATCTACTTCGGCACCAACATCGAGTTGCATAAGCGCATCTTCGAGCGCTTCCACCGAACCAGAAACGTCACCCTTAAGAATGAGGTTAAGTGTTGAGACCTTGGACTGCTCCATAAAGTCTTCAAGTGAAACCTTCTTGCGCGCCTTAGCAAGTTGGGCATTTCGCTCTGCCGCTTGGCGCTTTTCAGCGATCTGGCGAGCAGTGCGATCTTCATCAGCAACTAGAAATGTGTCACCCGCACTTGGCACGGATGTAAATCCAAGAACCTGTACTGGACGTGATGGTCCAGCAGTTTCAACGTTCTCGCCATGCTCATCGAGCATTGCGCGTACGCGGCCAAATGAACCACCGGCGACAATTGCATCACCGATCTTCAAAGTTCCGCGCTGCACAAGGACAGTTGCAACTGGTCCACGACCACGATCGAGGTGAGCTTCAATTGCAACACCGCGAGCGCTATCTTGCGCAATAGCGCGTAGATCAATCGCCGCATCTGCTGTTAATAAAATCGCATCGATGAGTTCGTTTACACCGAGACCAGATTTGGCAGAGACGTTAACGAATAAAGTCTCGCCGCCATACTCTTCAGCGATCAAGTTGTACTCGGTCAATTGTTGGCGAACCTTATCTGGGTTCGCGCCTTCTTTATCAACCTTGTTAACGGCAACCACAATTGGAACATCGGCTGCTTGGGCGTGATTTAACGCTTCGATTGTCTGTGGCATGATTCCGTCATCGGCTGCCACAACGAGAACAGCGATATCGGTGACCTTGGCACCACGGGCACGCATTGCGGTAAATGCCTCGTGACCTGGTGTATCGATAAAGGTAATCGCTCGGTTTACACCGTCGTGATCGTGGTGAATTTGGTAAGCACCGATGTGCTGCGTAATTCCGCCAGCCTCAGATTTGAGTACCTCAGATTTACGGATGGCATCGAGCAAACTGGTCTTACCGTGATCAACGTGTCCCATAACGGTTACGACCGGTGGGCGCGCGACTAGAAGATCAGCATCGAGATCAGCAATTTCTTGTGCTAAATCGATATCGAAATCTTGTAGAAGTTCACGATCTTCATCTTCAGGGCTAACAATTTGGATGACATAACCAAGTTGCGCACCAAGAATTTCAAAGGTATCTGCATCTACTGATTGAGTTGCAGTAACCATTTCACCTAAGTGGAATAGGGCGGCAACTAACGCTGCTGCATCTGCGCCAATCTTTTCGGCAAAATCTGCCAAAGTTGAACCCCGACGCATGCGGATTTGTGTCTTGCCATCTCCGTGTGGAATAACTGCGCCACCCAATTGTGGAGCTTGCATATTGTCGAATTCATCGCGTAACGCTTTTCTAGATTTTGGTTTGCGCTTACTGCTCTTACTTGCATTCTTTCCAAATGCACCTGCTGCGCCGCCGCGACCTGGGCCGCGATTTGGTGCACCGCCCGGACGTTGTGGACCGCCAGCTGCTGGTGCACCAGTTGATGGACCAGTAGAACGATATGGACTCGAAGATGGCGCACCACCTGTACGTGGTGGGAAATTACTTGGACCACCGGTTCCTGCAGGACGTGGAGTGTTTGGTCGCGCTGCAAAACCAGGACGCACCGAACCAGGACGCGGTCCAGACATTCCAGGACGTGCACCTGTTGCACCAGTTGGTCGTTGTGGTGGACGAGGAACTGAACTGCCACCAGTTGAAAAGGGATTGTTGCCCGGACGTGGTGGACGAGGAACTGAACTGCCACCAGTTGAAAAGGGATTGTTGCCCGGACGTGGAGTTACAGGTTTTGCTTCTGCTCCATCTTTTGCATCTGCTTTTGCTTCTGAAATTTTCTCTACTTCTACCGGCGCTGGTGCAGGCGCAACGCTTTCTGCTCGAGCAGCCTTTAGCGCTTCTAAGTCAACGCCGAGTTCAGCAGCTAATTCAGCAGCTAACTCTGGATTTACCTCAGCACTTTTCTTGGCCGCAGTCTTTTTAGCAGCAGCCTTCTTGACTGGCTTCTTCTCTTCAACTGGTTTGGCATCGGGATACATCTCAATGAGCTTGCGCACTACTGGCGCTTCTACTGTTGATGATGCAGAACGAACGAATTCGCCCATTTCTTGGAGTTTTGCAAGAACAACCTTGCTCTCCATACCGAGTTGTTTTGCCAACTCATGTACGCGGACCTTTGACACATTTC
>CANMCL010000125.1 GCA_947496345.1 Actinomycetota bacterium | reverse complement strand
AGCTTGATCTGCGTATGGAGAAAGCTTTTGGAAATGTACATGTAGTTTCCAAAAAGTACTCTGTGGATTTGCGAACCGCCGCGATGGTTGTCGCTGTCGGTCGCGTTGCTCAGGCCTTTGAATTGAGGGGCTCGCTGGTTTGATCAGGAAATTGCGACAAATAATTGCCGACCTTCGCTGGATGAACGAATCGCGCAAGTTCAAGAAGAACCGCTTTAAACGTGGCCGTGGTGAAGATTTTCACCACGAATAGCAATCAGATTATGACGCTATATTTTTAATAATATTTGGTGAAATATCTTCAAAGGTAGCCATCCAGGAATAACCGCATTCACCGCATAGCGTCATTGGACCATAATCATCGTTACTAACAATTTCCAACTCTATAGATCTACAGACAAAACAAGTTGGAAAATCAAAATATGTTGACATGACTGCTTCCCTTCTAGGTGTTGAAATGGCTGGGGAAGCACCTTAATTATCCATCGCTACTTAGAGGTCTCCTCACCAAAAACAGTTACGATCAGGTGAACAAGGGCAAAACATTTAGAAAATATGATCTATGTGTTTAACTGTTGAACTTGGATTGGGTGAAATCAAGTCCCTTTTCAATCAAAGATTCCACTACATCTGCGCCGCGATCTAAGAACTCGGGCAGGTCTTTCTTCTCTTCTTTACTAAATTGTTTAAGTACGAAATCTGCTGGATCTTGCTGGCCCATTGGGCGGCCGATTCCCAGTCGCACGCGGAAATATTCTGGTGAATCAAAAGCTGATGTGAGTGATTTCAGTCCGTTGTGGCCGTTGTCGCCGCCCGCGATCTTCGAGCGGATAGCAGCAAATGGGATATCTAACTCGTCGTGAAGAACAATTATTTGGCTAGGTTCAACTGAATAAAAGTTAGCAAGTGCTTTTATCGGTCCGCCAGATTCGTTCATGTAGCTCTTTGATTTTGCGAGGATCACCGAAAAAGCAGCGACACCAACACCTAACTTATAGGTGGCGATGTCGGTGCGTGACTTATGGGTACTGAGTTTTACGTTGTGACGTTTAGCGAGTTCATCGATAACCATTTGGCCAACATTGTGGCGAGTGGCGGCATATTGTTCGCCCGGGTTACCGAGACCAACAATTATCCAAGGAGATGAACTCACAAGAGAAAGGGTAAGGCTTATTAGTCCTTCTTCTCGGCATCATCCGCTGGTGCCGCTGCTGCATCTGCAGCCGGTGCGACTACTGCAACTTCTTCAACCACAGTTGAACGCTCAGATAGGTGAACCACGATTGTGCGTGGATCAGAGATCAACTTAACGCCAGCAGGGAGCGCAATATTTTCTGCGTACAGCGAAGAGCCAGCGGCAAGACCTGTGAGGTCGAGTGTGAAGAATGAAGGAATTGCAGTTGCTTCAACTTCAACATCAATTGTGTTGTTAACGTGCTCAAGAATTCCATCGCGATCGTGTTCACCTTCTGCGTGAACAGGAACAGCAACAGTAACTTTTTCACCACGACGAACAGCGACTAGGTCGATGTGCTCGAGGATCTGCTTGAGTGGATGGCGAACGATTGCTTTCGGAAGAGTTAACTCATCCTTGCCATCAATGTTAATTTGAAGAAGAACGTTTGACTGCTTTAGAGCAACGCCAAGTTCGCGCGCTGGAAGTGTGATGTGCTGTGGCTTCTCGCCGTGGCCGTAGATAACTGCAGGAACAAGACCTGCTACTCGTGCACGACGTGAGGCACCCTTGCCAAATTCGGTACGTGTTGTGCCGATGATCTTGATTTCTGCCATTTTAATTACTCCTGTTTGTTATTTTGCTTGGAAACTTCGGTTACTACACAAAGTCCCAGCAGGAGTTAAATCCTTACCGTCGATTACGGAGTTTTTCACCCTCGCCGGAAACTATAGGGCGATATTAGCCTGAGTTAGCTGTGCCCGTCAAAAAGACTAGTTACTGAGCCATCTTCAAAGACTTCGCGGATAGCGCGAGCCAGAAGTGGCGCGATCGAGAGGACAGTTAAGCCATCGAAGCGCTTATCTTCATCAATCGGAAGCGAATCTGTAACAACTACTTCAGTCACCTTTGAAGCCTTAAGGCGTTCAACTGCCGGGCCAGAAAATACAGCGTGGGTTGCGGCAACGATTACTTCTTTTGCACCTGCTGCAAATAGTGCATCAACGGCCTTTGTAATTGTTCCGGCAGTGTCGATCATGTCATCGATTACTACGCAAGTTTGGCCATCTACTTCACCGACAACTCTTCCGGTTACGGATTCATTTGGAACGCGTGGATCGCGTGTTTTATGGATAAATGCAATTGGGCATCCGCCAAGAAGTTCAGACCAACGCTCAGCAACGCGTACGCGACCAGAGTCTGGTGAAACAATTGTTAAGCGAGTGCGATCGACTTTGCTGCCGACATAATTCGCGAGCATTGGAAGTGCGAATAAGTGATCAACTGGACCATCGAAGAATCCTTGAATTTGTGAAGTGTGTAGGTCAACAACCATCAAACGATCCGCACCAGCAGTCTTGTAAAGATCGGCCATCAAACGTGCGGTGATTGGTTCGCGGCCACGATGTTTTTTATCTTGACGGGCGTAACCATAAAAAGGTGCAACAACGGTGATTCGTTTGGCAGATGCACGCTTTAGCGCATCAACCATAATCAACTGTTCCATGATCTGCTTATTTACTGGAGCGGTGTGGCTCTGGATAACGAAAGCATCGCAACCACGAACAGATTCTTCAAAGCGAACAAATACTTCACCATTTGCAAAGTCATAAGCAGATGTTGGTGTTAGCGGAATTCCAAGTTCGGCAGCGACGGCATCAGATAATTCGGGA
The DNA here is from genome assembly GCA_947496345.1 of Actinomycetota bacterium. The sequence continues at coordinate 633 of CANMCL010000125.1, read as the reverse complement.
AATCCGCGTCCTGAAAAAAGGCGGAGTCTTTTCTCTGAGGATAAACGAATTTCGCTCAAGGAAATTAGCCCTTCTTCTCGTCGCTATGTCGCGCGGCAGCTTCTGCAGCCTCTGCAGCTTTAGCAGATTGTGTACCAGATCGCTTGCGCAGGACCCAACCTATTACATTTCTTTGCTTACCTCTAGCGACACCCATGGCGCCGGGCGGAACATCTTCTGTAATCACAGATCCGGCGGCGGTGTAAGCCCCATCACCAATTGAAACTGGCGCAACCAACATTGAATCGCTTCCGATTCGGACGTGATCTCCAATGGTTGTGTGATGTTTTTCAACTCCGTCGTAGTTAACAAATATTGTGGCAGCGCCAATATTGGTTCCTTCACCGATTGTTGCATCGCCAACGTAGGAAAGATGTGGGACTTTCGATCCATCTCCAACTTTTACATTCTTCATCTCCACAAATGCTCCGGCTTTTGTATCTGTGCCAAGCACGGTGCCTTTACGCAAATATGAGTAAGGGCCAACGTTGGCGCCTTTGCCGATAGTTGCCTCAAAACAATTTGATTCAATGATTTTCGCGCCGCTTAATACTGTGCAAGATTCGAGCACGGCGCGGGGACCAATGATGGCGC
>CANMCL010000124.1 GCA_947496345.1 Actinomycetota bacterium | reverse complement strand
ATCAATATCCAGATTTTGCAGCACTGCGCGGAGATCCGAGCGATAACTTGCCATCCATTCCTGGCGTTGGCGAAAAGACAGCGGCTAAGTGGGTAGTTGAATACGGATCACTGCAAGAACTAATCGCCAACGTGGATAAAGTGGGCGGCAAAGTAGGTCAATCTCTGCGCGATAACATCAACGATGTTATTCGTAATCGCGAGCTGACCCAGTTGATTCACGATGCTCCCATCGAGTACCAGGTTGATGATTTATCTTGGCCAGGCGTGGTGGAAGCAGATCTCACCAAACTATTTGAAGAACTTGAATTTAGAACGCTAAAGGATCGCCTTAAGCCAATTCTTAACCCTGATTCTGTAGTTAAGAAGCAGGAATCTATTGAGGAATTAACCCTCTTTGCACCTACTGTCGAAGGTGGCGTGCTTACGCCAGCTGAGATAGATGCCCGTATTTCCACCCATCAAGGAGAAATCGCAGTTGCTTTTGAAATGCGCGATGAGAAATTGCATCGCTACGCAGTCGCATTTTCATCGACAGATGTCCAATTAATTCACTCCTCGCAAATGGGGGAGTGGGCTCAGAATAAAATGATTCCGAAAATTGCTCACGATGCTAAAACATTGGCACGCAAAAATTTACTTGATGGAGTTATCTTCGATACTGCATTGGCGGCATATCTAGTTAATCCGGGAGTCCGTGCCCAAGAGTTACCTGATCTCCTTGAGCGATGGGGAGATGGAGCCGCAATAGATTTATCTTCTCCCGAACAAGAATTATTAAGTAGCGCGGCGACCCTTTTCACTTTACGTAAATCTCTGGAAACGGAGATGCGCGACCGGGGAGTTCTTCAGCTATTTACTGATTTAGAACTTCCGATAGCCCAGCTCTTGGCGGTTATGGAAAATCGAGGGATTGCCGTTGATCGAAAAGAACTGGAGAAACTTGCTACTTTTTTTGAAGGTGAAGTAGCACGCGAAACCAAGGCTGCACATTTAGCTGCAGGTCACGAATTCAATGTGGCATCTCCTAAGCAACTACAAGTCGTTCTCTTTGACGAATTAAATCTGCCGAAGACTAAGAAAATTAAGACTGGATTTACAACTGATGCCGAGGCGCTTAATTGGCTCTTTGAGAAGACCAAACATCCTCTGCTGGAATCACTCTTGCGAATCCGCGAAACTAAGAAACTTGGCACAACGGTCGAAGGGTTGATCGCAGAAATTGGCGCAGACGGTCGCATCCGTACTCACTTTGCACAAACAGTTGCCGCCACTGGTCGTTTATCTTCGGTCGGACCAAACCTACAAAACATTCCGGTCCGCACCGAGGAAGGACGCAGTATTCGCAACGCATTTATAGCGGGCGCTGGTTATGCCTCCTTACTAACTGCTGATTACAGCCAGATTGAAATGCGAATCATGGCTCACTTATCTAATGATGCAGGTTTGCTTGCTGCTTTTGAAACCGGTGAAGATTTACACGCCACGGTGGCAGCACTTGTCTTTGGAGTTGCAGCAGTCGATGTCGATCCTGAGATGCGCCGCCAGATTAAAGCGATGTCGTACGGATTGGCTTATGGACTTAGCGCTTATGGCTTGGCGGTTCAACTAGATCTCTCGCCACCTGCTGCCCAAGATTTAATGGATAAGTACTTCCTACGTTTCGGTGGTATCCGTGATTATTTAAGTAGCGTGGTTGTCGAAGCGCGCAAAGTTGGATATACCGAAACGGTGATGGGCCGTCGTCGCTACCTTCCAGATTTGATGCACGATAATCGCCAACGACGTGAGATCGCCGAACGTATGGCTCTAAATGCACCGATCCAAGGATCCGCTGCTGACATAATTAAACAAGCGATGCTCAATGTGCAACGTGCGCTGCAAGCAGAGAAACTTCAATCACGCCTATTGCTGCAAGTGCACGATGAATTGATCTTGGAAGTGGTAGCTGGAGAAGAAGAGAGTCTTACCTCGTTGGTGCGCCGCGAGATGGCCGCGGCATATCCGCTCAAAGCACCTTTAGATGTCAGCGTTGGTATTGGTAAGAGTTGGAACGAAGCCGCGCATTAAATTCTTTACCTTTGTGGCTATTTAATTGTTGGTGAGTTATCGGCCATAGCAGCCAAATCTTCTTCATCTGTAGGTAAATCATTTGCCGCAGATAAGCGACCCCGTCCGATTGAGAGAATTATGTATCCAAGAAAAAGCATAATTGGAAGCATTGCCAACCCAACACGAGGTGAAATGTGTTCTGAGACAACGCCGCCAACTGCAGCGCCTACCGCCATAAAAGATCCTTCAACGCTCCATATCCAACCGAGGGAAGATGTCTGCGAACCTTTTGGACGAACTGCTTCTAGGACTTCAAAGTAAAAGACTTGCAACGCACCACCTAGTAAACCAATTGATGCGCCGACGAGTGCCATAGTCCAATCTGGATAGGTAAACGCAACTGGGAAACATGCGATTGTCCACAACAAATAGGAGCGTCGCATCGCTGTAAGCGGAGCTAACTTTTTTGAGACTAGCCCACCGAGTAATCCGCCAATGACGGTAGCAATACCAAAGGAGGCAAAGATCCAGGCAACGCGGTGAGGAACTCCTTCCTGGGTCGCATACGCAGGAACTGCAACATCAAATACTCCCCAACCAAATCCAATGAAGCATCCTTCAAACATCAATAACTGTATAGCGCGATTCTTGATCAAACTTTCCTGTCCCTTAACTTTCTTCTCAGGGATCCAATTTCGTGAAACGGAGGTCAAGGCAAGTGCGATTCCGCCAGTGAGCATAAGCGTGGCTACTACATCTAGTGCTAAATATGGACGTGAAGATAAAGCCAACGTTGTAACAATTACGGGACCAAGCACCGATGTTGAACTCATCATTGCAGAGTCAAAGGCGTATGCCGTTCTTAAATATGCTGCAGGCACAATGTCTTTCCAAAGCGGTCTCACTGAGAGATTGATTGGGGGAGCCGAAATTCCAAGAATAAATGCTGTAATAAGTATTGATCGCGCAGTGTCCATTTGATTAAGTGTCAGAATCAATATGGTGTACCCAGGTACGAGAATTCGCAGCGGCCACTTCTGTCCCCAGCGATCCATTACCGATCCTCTAATGCCGGCCGTTACCGCGCCAGCCAAAGAATTTAATCCAATGGCAAAACCGGCAATCGCAAAAGAGCCTGTGCTCTGTTCTGCTTTAAAGAAAATACCAAGGCCGATCATTCCGTAGGCAAGTCGAGCAGGAAAAGCTGCGATGCCGAGAGAGATAACTTGCGGGAATGAAAACAATTCCCGATAGCGCTTCATTTTCTGGAGTTTACGCCTATTTTTATCAGGATTTGCCCTTAACTAGACCAAAACCGTACGCTTACGCCCGTTCACCAGAATGGTTCTGGAGTCCTATTACTTTCTATCCCTACGGAGCAACTTGAGCACATCATCACCAGTCGTAGCAGTAAACGACATCGGATCGGCCGCAGATTTT
>CANMCL010000123.1 GCA_947496345.1 Actinomycetota bacterium | reverse complement strand
GATAGACTCGCCCCATGCGCGTTTTCATCACCGGTGGAGCCGGTTTTATCGGCTCTCACCTCTGTGATGCACTGATCGCCCAAGGCCACCAAGTCTCGATCCTCGACAATATGTCCACCGGATCAGCAGCCAATATCGCCCACATCAAAGATCAAATCGAAATCCACCAAGGTGATATCCGCGATATTGCCCTCGTCGAAAAGTTGATGGCACCCGCTGATCTCGTCCTTCATATGGCTGCAGCTCTTGGTGTAAATACAATCCTTGAAAACCCAATCGAGTCGGTTTCAATTAACTTCACTGGTTCAGAAGTTGTTCTAAATGCTGCAACCAAGCTAGATAAGCGATTAATCATCGCCAGCACATCAGAAATTTATGGCAAGAATACAAAGCAACCGCTAAATGAAGAGTCGGACCGCGTAGTCGGTGCTCCACAAAAAATCCGCTGGACTTATTCAGATGCCAAAGCCCTTGAAGAAGCAATCGCGCACGCACTCTTTCTAACCAAGCAACTCAAAGTAACGACTGTGCGCCTCTTCAATACTGTCGGCCCGCGCCAAACCGGCCGCTACGGAATGGTTCTTCCACGTTTTGTGCAATCGGCGCTAAAGAACGAGCCAATCTCTATTTACGGCGATGGCACACAATCGCGCGTCTTCTGCCACGTGCAAGATGCCGTCGAGGCAATATTGACGCTAGCTGCAACAGATTCCGCAATCGGTCAGGTTTACAACATCGGCGGAACCGGTGAAACCACCATTAAGCAACTAGCCGAGAAGATCATTGAGCGCACCAAATCAACTTCCTCAATTACCTACACGCCTTATGACCAGGCTTATCCCGCAGGTTTTGAAGATATGCAACGCCGCGTGCCAGATATAACAAAGATTAAGAACGCAATTGGCTGGGAGCCAAAAAACACACTAGATGTGATTATTGATGATGCAGTAGCAGAGATGAAGAAGTAGAGATCTGAAGGAGAGGCACATGGCTAAACAATCCAAGAGTAAAAAACCAATTACTCAGGCCAATAAGGCGGAGATCAAGATGCGCCGCTACTTAATTGCCCTCCCGCTTATCGCATTTGTAATCAAGTTGATAACGATGGCTAACATCGAAGGTGGAATCTGGGCTGGTGCTGATGCTGAAAATTACCTTAAAGGTGTTGACGGACTATATGCCGAAGGCCTTTTTTCAGAGGCCAGTATTTTAAATTACTGGCCCGCAGGCTATCCAATGCTTCTATGGATTCTCGCACTAATTTCGACAGCTAACTTCTTCTACCTAATTGGCTTTGTCCAATCCATATTCTTTGCATACGCAACTTATTTTCTTACAAAAAATATCGCTAAAACAAATGTTGCCTGGCTCGCAATTTCAACTTCCCTTATTATTTCATTTAATCCAACCTTAAGCCTGAGTTCGTTGGCTATTGGGTATGAAGCGCCCGTAGCTGCGTGTTTTATGATGCTCTTGGGAGTAATAATCGCAAGCCGTTTAAATCCCACTAAACCGCAATATTTGTACGCAATTTATGCAGGTGCATGGATCACACTTTCTGCCTTCATGCAGCCTAGATACTTGCTATCTGGTTTTGTTGTTGTTTTCCTTTGGGCGCTTACTTTTGCGTCCAAGAATTTTGCAATCAAGCTTGCATTGCTGGCTTCTGTCGTAGCGCTTATCTCTCCTGCGGTTTTAGTGGCAAGAAATGCAGTTGCGATAGATAAACCAATTATTTCGACTAACTTTGCCGTGGCGATTAATTACGGTGCTGGTGAACAAGCTACTGGAGGATATGCTCGAGTCGGAGAATTTGTTCCGTGCCCACCGAAACCACCTGCAACAGTAGTTTCAGATAATCAGACTATTGCGTGCGTCCTAAAGTGGTATCTAGAAAATCCTTTAAAGACAGTTAAATTGTCACTGAATAAATCTGAGTTCTTCTGGTCCCCGTGGTCAGGGCCGTTGGCAAACGGAACCATGGCAAGAAATCCTTGGCTTAAAATTGCGCCGACTCAAAACATCGCCAAGAGCGAATCTGGAGCCCGGTTGGTGGCAGGGCCAATTGGTAAAATTGTCTCCTGGCTTTGGATTATCGGACAGATCGGATTCCTTTTCTACGGTTTCCTGGCTCTAAGAAGAGGCGATCAAACTTCCAAGTTAATTGCAAATGTTGCTCTCTCATCTGTTGTTATCTCTTGGTTAATTTCAGTCGGCACCATTGGCGATCATCGTTTCCGAGTGCCAACAATGTGCCTAAGCCTGCTGTTGCAGGTTGCGGGGATGTTACAAATTAAGTGGAAACTCTCTAAAGCCCTCTAGCACCACTAATCTTCCCGGTTGTATCGAATACATATGGCGCGCTAGCCAATACCGCTTTCTTGTCGACCACATCATGAAATGTAACAACTATTGCTACTTCAGAACCGCCAAGCAGTGCTGAGTTTTCGCCTCTCCAACTCCCCACTACGTCATCGTGCCAATTCACATCAGCTCCGACTCGCTTAAGTTCTTCAATAACCAATTCCGCTGGCGTTTCACGAACATCAGCCACATTCGGCTTATAAGAAACTCCAATTACTTGAACTTTCTTGCCTTTTAATGAACCGCCGTTATCTGCCAAGACGCGAGCGACAACATATTTAGGCATTTCTAGATTTACTTCGTTTGCTCTTTCAATAAATGTTGCGGGTATTCCTTTAGCCGCTGCAGCATACGCCAAGTAGCTGGGATCAACCGGAATGCAGTGTCCGCCCACCCCGGCACTTGGGTTAAATTTCATAAATCCATAAGGCTTGGTGTTCGCCGCATCTAAAGTTTCATGCACCGAAATACCAAGCGCATGTGAAATTTCGGCAAACTCGTTGACAAGAGCAATATTTACTTGTCGAAATGTATTCTCAAATAATTTTGCTGCCTCTGCAACTTCTGGGGATGAAACTTCAACCATGTTGTCACAAAATGTCGAGTAGAATTTGCGAGTCTGATCAGAAGCCTCTTTAGTTAATCCAGCATAAAGCCGCGGAGTATTCTTTTGATTCCAATCAGTTCGACCCGGATCTACGCGCTCTGGTGAAATTGCATATAAATGCTCGAATCTGTTCGCCGAATACTTTTCAACCAGTGGCTTTATATAGTCACGTAGTGTCCCTGGAAATGAGGTTGACTCATTAATAATAAGTGCGCATTTATTTAGCGTTTGACCTATCGTTTTGCAGGCCGAATCTATGAATGATAAATCTGGTTTTCTATCCGCCGTCAGTGGTGTTGGCACAGCGATTACTACTATCTCGGCATCTGAAATATCAGTAGGGTTTGTTGTTGCCAGGTAATTGCCTGATGTAATTGCTGCCGCTAAGTCACGAGATTCCACTCCTTCGATATGAGACATTCCTTTATTCAATCGCGCGACAGTTTCAGCGTTCTTATCAAAGCCAATCACCTGATTTTCTTTACACGCAAAAGCGGCGATAGTTAGGCCTACATAGCCTTGCCCAATAATTGCTACTTTCATTATTGGGC
>CANMCL010000122.1 GCA_947496345.1 Actinomycetota bacterium | reverse complement strand
TCTGGATGGATATCGATACGCCAACCAGTCAAACGCGCAGCAAGTCTTGCATTCTGTCCATCTTTGCCGATTGCAAGTGAGAGTTGATAGTCAGGCACAGTTACTTTCGCAGAACGCATCGCTAAGTCAACTATCTCTACCTTTGAAACCTTTGCCGGGGCTAAGGCTTCTCCAACGAATGTTGCAGGATCTTCAGACCAGTCGACGATATCAATTTTTTCACCATGCAACTCATCCATCACTGCACGTGAACGAGCACCCATCGGTCCAATGAGTGATCCTTTGGCGGAAACTCCTGCGCGATGTGAGCGAACTGCAATTTTGGTGCGATGGCCCGCTTCGCGCGCTACCTCCATAATTTCTACAATACGATCTTTAATCTCTGGAACCTCAAGAGCAAATAATTGTTTAACAAGTGCAGGGTGGCTGCGAGAGAGCATAATCTCCGGGCCCTTAAGACCTTGCTTAACTTCAACTACAAAACATTTAATGCGGTCACCGTGTTGATACTGCTCACCTGGTACTTGTTCTTGTGGAGGAATGCGTCCTTCTACACGACCTAAATTGACATTAATCATCTTCGGGTCGCGACCCTGTTGCACAACCCCAGAAATAACATCGCCTACAGATGCGCTAAATTCGCCGACAATTTCTGCATCATTTGTGGCGCGCATTTTTAACTTGATAACTTGTCTTACAGTTGAGGTGACCGTGCGCGCGAAACCTTCTGGTTCGTCACGATCCTCGCTAATTCGTTCGCCTATTTCATTAAAGGTGGGGACCAAGATCGAAATCTCGCCACTTTCGCGATCTATCGAAGCGCGCGCTTGCCGCTTTGGCTCGAGCGTTTGATAGTAAGCCTCGAGAACACCAGCTTCAATTTCGGAAATTAACTGTTCAAGTGGAATCTCTTTATGGGTGGCGAGAGCAATGAGTGCATCGACGTCGACCTGTGATTTATTCATCGGTCGCATCTTTGCGGTTGAATTCGACTTCAACTACAGCACGCTTGATATCTGCAAATGCGACGGAGTGTTCCTTTATTCGCCCTTTGATATTTTCAACCAAGGTAGCATGCGTCTCGTTAAATTCTGTTAGGCGGCCAATCGTGACGGTGCCATCGCTAAGAGTTACCTTTATTAATCGTGATAAATTCTTTGTCCAATGGCGAATTTGCGTTAACGGACGATCGACTCCTGGTGAACTTACTTCTAAAGTAAATGGAGTCTCTCCCATAAATTCGGCGGTATCTAAAAGCTCTGAGATAACTCGTGAGGCAACCGTTACCTGATCAAGATTTAGCGGAGTTTGGCCATCTACTATGCAAGTGACTATGCGATGGCTACCTGGAGATGCGATTTGAACTTCTTCTAGATAGAAACCAGCTTCAGTTACAGCCGGTGAAATTAAATCGGTTATTGACTGCGTGAGTGACATTTGTTGCTCCTTACATATTAAGTTGTTATTAAGTTTTTATCTAGTCGTACTGTTGGACAAAGTTTAACATTAATTAAAGGCGGAGAAGGTATCGATGGCTACTTTGATGATTAAAGCTAGCGTCACCCCCATAAACACTTTCCGAACCAGATTGGAGCCGCCCTTTAAGGCGAGATGAGCACCGATTAGTCCGCCAGCAACATTTGCGAACGCCAGGGTTAGGCCGATCTTCCAAATAATTTCGCCATTTGCCCCAAAGATAATAATTGCACCCAGATTTGTGGCGACATTTACTACCTTGGCAATTGCAGAAGCTGCTAGAAATGCAAAGCCAAGAATCGCAACTAAAGTCAGTACCAGGAATGAACCGGCACCGGGACCGATTAACCCATCATAGAAACCAATTATCAGAGCAGCCGCTGCGGCAATCTTTAATCGCAGTGGTTCACTTTGGCGAAGTAATTCGATCTGACCGAGTTGTGGTCGCTTCCAGGTGTAGATGAGAACTGCAATCAAGAGGGAAACAACGATTGGTTTTAGGACTTCACTTGGTATGCGCGAGGCAAGGGATGCGCCACCCATGGATCCAAGAAAGGCGGGCAACACCATTGTTATCAAAAGCTTTGAGTCAGTCTTTATATTTCGGCGATACATCAGTGCAGATGCGGAAGTACCAAAAATTGATGGAACTTTATTGGTACCGAGAATTACTACAGTCTCAGTTTTTGCCAAACCAATCATTAGCGCTGGAAGTTGAATCAGCCCCCCGCCGCCAGCGATTGCATCGATTAGCCCTGCAGCAAATGCGGCGATTGCGAGAAAGAGAAGCGTGTAAAGCGTTAGTTCTGCAAACACTTTATGAGAGTGAAGCGATCAAAGCCGTGACTGAATTAACCGCTTGCGCGAGTGCAACCTCAGATTTTTCACCAGTCTTGCGGTTACGAAGTTCAACTTTTCCATCTGCCAATGATTTCCCAACGACCATAATTACAGGGATGCCGATTAACTCAGCATCTTTCTGCTTCTAACTTATTTCCAATATCAAGAGCGGTATCAAATGGCAGATCATCTTTACCGGTTGCAACAATATGGACTTTTGCTGGTGCAATTTCCAGCGGCCAAGAAAGACCAATCTCGTCATAACTCTGTTCGGCTATCGCAGCGACAGCGCGTGATACACCAATTCCATAAGAACCCATTGTTACCACTTGAGACTTACCGTTTTGATCTAACACCGTTAAGCCGAGTGCATCTGCATACTTGCGACCAAGTTGGAAGATATGACCGATCTCAATAGCGCGATCAATTACGACGGCGGTTGTGCATTCTGGACAAGCATCGCCTTCACGAATTTCGGCCGCTTCTACATATGCAAAAGGTTTGAAATCTCTGCCATTAACTACGTTGCGGGCATGGCGATTTTTCTTATTGGAACCGGTTACCCAAGAAGTTCCTGGCGCTACTCGCGGATCTGCATAAACTGTGATTCCAGATTTTTCAGCATCTTGCGGACCGATGTAACCCTTAACTAAATTGGGGAACTTAGCAAAATCTGCCTCTTCAAATGTTCGCAACTCTTCTACGCCAGGCAAGCCGGCTTGCAAACGCTTTAGATCTACTTCACGATCACCTGGAACCAGAACAGAGATCGCCTTGTTATCTGCCATCAACATGACATTTTTAAGGGTGGATGCTCCGGTGTAGCCTCCCCCGAACTTTTCATTTAGAACTGCAACGAGGGAATCAATAGTCGGAGTATTCGGCGTATCTAACTCCTCAAGTGCTGGAACTTTACTGGCATCTTCGGCAGCAACTTTGGTAACCATCGCTTCCACGTTTGCAGCGAAACCACATTTTGGACAGAGAACGTAAGTGTCTTCACCTGTCTCGCAAGGCGCTAAGAACTCCTCAGATTTAGATCCACCCATTGCCCCTGAAACCGCTTTAACTATGTTGTATTTCAGGTGTAAACGATCAAATGTGCTGATGTAGGCATCACGATGTTTCTGGTAGGAAACGTTTAGCCCTTCATCGGTTAGATCAAATGAGTAGGAATCTTTCATGACAAATTCGCGGCCGCGGATGATTCCACTGCGGG
>CANMCL010000121.1 GCA_947496345.1 Actinomycetota bacterium | reverse complement strand
GTGTGCTGGCATTGGGTCGTTGTGAAATTATCGGCAGGAAGGGCGAAGAAAGCTCGATATGCCATTGAATGGCCATCGATTAGAAGTAATCGCTTCTGGGCCATTGCGCCATCCTAGAGAAGTACTCGTTAACAAGTTACTATTTCGAACTATGACGCAGCCAGAAAATACCCCAAACTATTTAGAGTTGATTCGCGAACGTGGAAGTGGCGCCCTAGATAAGAAGATGGGGATCGAGATTTTGGAGGCGTCCCCGCAACGTTTAGTTGGACGAATGCCAGTTGAGGGAAATACTCAACCAATCGGATTGCTTCACGGCGGCGCCAGCGTTGTACTTGCCGAGTCTTTAGGCTCTGTTGGAACACAACTTCACGCCGGTCCAAATCGAAAAATTGTTGGAGTCGACATTAATGCCACACATCACAAATCCGCGACGTCAGGTTTTGTTACTGGGGTTGCAACCGCAGTCTCCTTGGGGAAAACCCTGTGCTCCTATGAAATTGTGATCACAAATGAGGCTGGCCAAAGAACCTGCACCGCTCGGATAACCTGCCTGATCCTTGCCGAGGCCGCGGTCCGTTAGTTAAGGTTAGCCACCTAGCAAGAGCAATCTGCATCCAACGATTGATGCACTGAAAAAAGATGTGGAGTGCGACTTGAATTTAGCAAGAAAGAAGTTGAGCGCGCGCTTCATCCTCTCGTTAATCACCGTATTAAGTGCGGCAGCTGGTTTCTCTTCAATCGCAGCCCCTGCGCACGCTGCTGATAAACCCACCAAACTCTACGGAGTGGTTACTAGTTCTACCGAAGAACCACTTGCCGGAGTAGGCATCTCAGTTGTGGGTCCAGATGGCTTTAGCGCTGAGATTAAAACCGATTCGCTTGGAAAATGGGAAGTTCTCATTCCTGTTAAGGGCACATATAGCGCGACGATCAATGAGGGCGATCTTCCTTCTGGGCAGGCGCTAACTGATCCGACCAAGGTAACGGTCAAAGCGAATGTATTCATGCTTGGTGTGGAACTTCGACTTCTCTTTCCTGTAGGACCAGGAGTTGAGAAAGCCACCATGCTGGAACGGTCGGCTCAATTGACAGTAGATGGATTGATTCTGGGACTGATTATTGCGCTAGCTGCTTTGGGGCTAAACCTAATTTTTGGAACAACTGGGCTAACCAACTTTGCCCACGGCGAGATTTTAACCTTCGCCGGACTTCTTACCTACTACTTCAGCGCTATAGCCAAACTGCCGGTTCTTTTAGCGGCACCGATCGCAGTTGTACTAAGTGCATTCATTTCAGGATTCTTGCAAGACAGATACCTTTGGAAACCGCTGCGCAAACGTGGAACCGGTTTAATTGCAATGCTGGTTGTCTCAATTGGATTTGCAATCTTTTTGCGTTATTTCTTCCTCTTCCTCTTCGGTGGAGATACCCGACAACTTCCGCAGTATGCAGGGCAAGCCGGGCTCGAGCTTGGGCTAGTTAATATCACTCCAAAATCTATTCTTACGACTGTAATTGGAATCGGATTTATAGTATTTGCAACGCTATGGCTCCTTCGTACTCGCATGGGTAAAGCGAGCAGGGCTGTTGCAGATAATCCCGCTCTAGCTTCTGCTTCAGGAATTGACGTCCAAAAAGTAATTAGAGCGGTATGGATTTTGGGTGCATCCCTAGCGGGTTACGCCGGTGTAATTGTTACCGTTAACCAAGGGGTCAGCTTCCTTATGGGACAGGACATGCTGCTTCTCATATTTGCAGCCGTTACATTAGGTGGATTAGGTACCGCTAATGGCGCACTTGTTGGCTCATTGATCATTGGTCTCTTTGTTCAGTTATCAACTTTGTTTATTCCGACTGAGTTGAAGTATGTAGGCGCATTGATCGTTCTTATCTTGATATTAATTGTTCGCCCTCAGGGAATTCTGGGCCGGAAAGAGAGGATTGGCTAAATGGACATTCTCTTTATTATTCAACAGACCTTGAGTGCAACTCTTGGCGTTAATGCAATTATCTTTGCGCTGGCCGCAATAGGTTTGAATATGCACTTTGGTTACACCGGCTTGCTCAACTTTGGTCAGGCTGGCTTTCTCGCCATTGGTGCTTACAGCGTCGCCGTACCGGTTATCTCCTTTGGCCTTTCACTTTGGCTAGCTCTTCTGATTGGTATTTTTAATTCAATTCTCTTTGCCCTGCTTCTTGGAGTTCCCACTTTAAGGTTACGGGCTGACTATCTTGCGATCGTAACAATCGCTGCTGCCGAAATCGTTCGACAGATTGCACGCTCTGCCACATTTAATGACTCACTCGGTGGATCAGATGGAATCACTGGAAAGTTCGGTAAGGAATTCTTCGACCTCAATCCATTTAAAGAAGGCCTTACAACTCCTATTCTTCGCTTTAATGGCAACGACCTTTGGGTTGTTATAACTGGATGGATTCTTGTTGCGATCATTACCTTTGTTATGTGGATTATGGTCAACTCGCCATGGGGTCGAGTTATGCGCGCCATCCGTGAGGATGAAGATGCGGTTCGTTCACTAGGTAAAAACGTCTACCTGTACAAAATGCAATCGCTGATCATCGGTGGCGTCATTGGATCCTTGGGTGGCTTTGTATATGCCCTGTCTCGTCAGTCAGTCCAACCAGATAACTACGGAACCGCACTAACTTTCTTCGCATACACGGTACTTATCCTGGGCGGCGCTGCAAGAGTCTTCGCGCCAATCGTGGGCGCAATGATTTTCTGGTTCCTGATCGTATTTATTGAACAAATACTTCGCGCAGGTGTAACTTCAAACTTGATTCCAGATTGGCTCATTGGAGTAAATCAAGTTGGGCAGATTCGATTCATGCTTATGGGTCTTGGGCTAATGCTCCTGATGATCTTTAGGCCACAGGGAATCTTTGGCGATAAGAAGGAGTTGGCACTTGATGCAAAAGCATAACTCCGGGGCAGACTTTGCCTTGACTGCTTCGCAAACTGCTGGATCTTCAAAGCCAGATCCTATTTTGATTGCAGATAAAATAACTCGCCAATTCGGTGGGTTAACCGCCGTCAACGTTGATCACGTGGAGATACAGCGAGGTTCTATAACGGCGTTGATCGGCCCAAATGGCGCAGGAAAAACGACCTTCTTTAATCTTCTAACAGGCTACGACTCCCCTAACTCGGGTACTTGGAGCTTTAACGGCAAAGCACTCAATGGAATTCCGCCACATAAAGTTGCCAGACTCGGAATGGTACGAACTTTTCAGTTAACCAAAGCCCTCTATCGACTAACAGTTATGGAGAATATGTTGCTCGGTGCTAGAGCGCAAAAGGGAGAATCAGTTCTCCTCTCGGTTTTTCCTTGGATCTGGCGCGCGCAAGAGGCGCAGATCCAGGTAAAAGCAACATCGATCCTCGAGAAATTTAAACTTCTGGAAAAGCAAGATGATTTCGCTGCAGCTTTATCAGGTGGTCAGAGAAAACTTCTCGAAATGGCCAGAGCGCTAATGGTTGAGCCAGAAATGGTGATGCTTGATGAGCCGATGGCCGGCGTAAACCCCGCACTGAAACAATCCCTCTTGGAACATATCAAAG
>CANMCL010000120.1 GCA_947496345.1 Actinomycetota bacterium | reverse complement strand
TCAGTTGGAGCGTTATGAACGTCCAGAACATCGCCGCCCAATTTGCCGGTGCGGTTCAGCGGACGCTTGGCATCTTCCTTATAAATCGCAGGGATTGAACCGAGTTTACCTTTCTGGAAATCTTCAAACGCTTGCAGTACTTCGGCCTTGGTATTCATAACAAATGGGCCCATCCAAGCAACTGGTTCTTTAATTGGTTGGCCACCGAGAATGAATAGTTCAAGATTTGGTGAACGAGTCTCTTGTTGGTTTGCCGCGCGAATCACAATGCTGTCACCGTCTCCGAAAACAGTTAGTTGACCCATCTGCACTGGTCGTGCTTCTTCTCCAGCAAATCCGTGACCAGAGATTGCATAAACAAGTGCGTTGTAATCCTTACGCCAAGGAAGTCGCAGTTCTGCACCCGGTGCAACAGTTGCGTGAATTAAAGTAATTGGTGTCTGTGTTGTGCCAGGTCCTACGTGTCCATCTAATTCGCCAGCGATAATGCGTATTAGCGATCCACCGTCAGCGCTAGATAAAAGTGCAACATCATTTGCGCGCACATCCTGATAGGCAGGTGGTAACCATTTCTTCGCAGCTGGAAGATTTACCCAAAGTTGGAAGCCGTGGAATAAACCACCGCTCATTACTAAATGTTCTGGTGGAGTTTCGATATGCAAAATTCCACCACCGGCGGTCATCCATTGCGTATCTCCGTTAGAGATTGTTCCGCCGCCACCATTGCTATCTTTATGATCAAAGATTCCATCAATAATGTATGTAACTGTTTCAAAACCGCGATGTGGGTGCCAAGGAGTTCCCTTTGGTTCACCTGGTGCGTATTCAACTTCGCCCATTTGATCTAGGTGAATAAATGGATCGAGTTCTGCTAAATCAACGCCAGCGAATGCGCGACGAACCGGAAAGCCTTCACCTTCGAAACCTTGCGGAGCAGTTGTAATGCTCTTTACGCGACGTGCACGAGAGTTCGGCGCATCGCTAACGCGAGGAAGTACGGTGATATCACTTACGGTAACTGCAGGCATTTTTACTCCTTTTTGGTAAGCGCAACTTTAGTTGAACTTTCAACTACCTGCAACTTAAAGTAATTCTGCAGAAGGTGTGGATAACCCTGCATTTAGCCAAATTTATGTCAGCCGATAGATGCAGTATCTGGCCTATGACAACGGCGTTGCGCTTAACCAATCAAGAGCAAGTCGCCTTTGCCCCTTCAATTACTGATCTATTAAGTGCAATGCCTGGAATCGCAACTCTTACCGCCCTTGTTGCAATTAATCCGCAAGAACTATCGCCAACGGATCGAATCGATTACTTAACTGCGCTCGAACGACAAACTGGTTGGTTGCAGGCCTTGATGCAACGGGCAATTGTTGCTGTCGCAGGTTGCGATTCCAGCAAGCCAAATGGCACCGATCCATTCTTTGGCGTAGATGATGCCGAGCGAGAAGATATTTCAACCGCACTCCGACTTGCCCCAACAACGGCTCAATCACGAATCGATGTGGCGCGAACCCTCGTTAACCATCTTCCAAATACCTGTTCGGCGTTAGCAACTGGCGAAATTTCACCTGCACATGCAACGGTCATTGCTAAAGAAACCGCTGCTGCAATTCGTGATGGGTTACCAGAATCTGCAATCTTCGAGATTGAGCAGCGCGCCATTGCGCATGCTGAATTTCATACACCGGGACAAGTCGCCAACCAAGTCCGAACCACTATCGCCCGTATCTCCCCCGAAACATTTGAGGAGGTTGTTGCACGTGCACGAGATACTCGAAAAGTTAGCTGTTACACAGAAAGCGATGGCATTTCAACAATCGTTGCAATTCTCCCTGCCGCCGACGCACAGATTGTTATGAATTCAATTGAAAGTTTTATTCGTGCCGCAAACGCCGAGCAAGGCTCTGATGCAAAATCCGACCCAAGAAGCTCGGATATGAAGCGCGCTGATGCGCTAACTGCAATCGCTAGCGCTTACCTTTCTAGCGCTGCAGAGATAGTCACGCCGCATCGTCGTCCAATTTCTGTAAATGTCACCATTGATCTACCTACACTCTTGGGGCTCGCCGAAAACCCAGGACAACTCGCAGGTTATGGTGCAATTCCCGCATCCGTCGCGCGCGAATTAGCGGCTGACGGAAAGTGGAAACGATTTATTACAGATCCACAGACCGGAAATTTACTGGATTACGGCAGGCAGAGCTACGAACCTCCGCAAGCGCTTATAGATTTCTTAATTGCCCGTGATCGAACTTGTCGCTTCCCCGGTTGTCGAAGATCCGCGGCGCTTTCAGATATAGATCACGCGCAAAGTTGGGAAACTGGTGGGCACACATCACCAGATAATTTAGGCGCGCTCTGTCGAAGACATCATCGACTCAAAACTCATGATGGCTGGAATGTAGAAAGTCGCGCTGATGGATCTTGTACTTGGACATCACCACTGGGAAAAATCTATTTAACGCCTGCTCGTCCGATTGGCGAGACAATATAAGCGTAGGTCACTCTTTCACTGGTCCATACTTAGTACATGATCTGGTGGCCAAGTGAAATACCTACTCTGCAATACGGCAGGTATACCTTGCGGGCACCTGAAGAAAAAGATGTGAACGCGATTTATTTGGCCTGCCAAGACCCGCTAATTCCAAGATTCACAACGGTTCCGGTCAATTACACAATGTCTCACGCCCTCGATTACTTTCAAAGAATTCCAGCATCGATTGAGTTACAGAGAGAAATACCATTTGTAATTGAATTTGGGGTTGGCGATGAGAACGAGTTCGCAGGTGTGATCTCGCTTCACACAATAAGTATTGATAACCACCGCGCTGAAATCGGCTACTGGATGGATGAAAAGTTGCGCGGCCAAGGCATTGCCACAATGGCGACAAAAATTCTGACTGGATATGGCTTCGATACTTTAGGTTTTAAGCGCATCGAAGCAGCAGTTGATTTAGAAAACACCGCTTCTCAGAAACTTTTAATCTCTGCTGGTTACGAGCGCGAAGGTGTTCTGCGTCAGAGAGTTACGCGATCTAATGGCAATCAAATAGATATGGTTATGTTCTCAGCACTAAATCAAAGCTGGGTGAGGTTAGACTAAATAAATGGAATCACTGGCGATGCTTGTACTTATCTTGATGAGTATCGTTGTCTTCACTGGCCCGATGGGTTTTTTGCTAACAACTAGGGCAGTTTGGAATTATTCGAAGAGAGTAAATGCGCTTTGGATAATCCGCAGAATATTTGTATCTCTACTGTCACCGGCTGGTATTGCGATATCCGCCATTTTTGTTTTTACCGAAATACCGATGGGGCCAAAAATTGTTGCTCTGGCAGGAATTGCGCTAAATATATTTGTTCTAAAGCGCGAATACTTTAGAGATAAGTAAATTGGTGGAGGTGCCGGGAATCGAACCCGGGTCCTTCGGAATTAAAACAGGGCTTCTACGGGCGTAGTGTGACTATCGTTTTCTCAGTTCCGAATCTCTTGCACACAAGTATTCGACAAACTCATTTGCGAAACTGTTCTCCGGTGACGTTCGCAACGCCATCACCGTGAAGAGCCCTCTATCGGCGCTAGATTCCAGA
>CANMCL010000119.1 GCA_947496345.1 Actinomycetota bacterium | reverse complement strand
TTGTTTTGGAAAATGGTTTGATTCGCGAACGCGGAAAGCACGAAGAGTTGGTCCGAGCAGGTGGGCTCTATTCAGAGCTCTTTGCGCGTCAGGATTTGACCACGTCTAATTAATATCCGTCCGTAGACGACTAGGCCCCCGAAGAAGACCCACTGAAGTGAGTAAGCCAAGTGAGGACCATCGCTAAGTTGTGGTATTTGCGCTGGTGCTTCTGGGGTTAACGAACTATCTGATCCGCTAATTAAGTCCAAGTAAAAGCCTTCACTTGCAAATCCCGTTTGGGCATTCAATTTTGAAATCATTCCAGAACCAGAAGCGGGAAGAGCGAAGAACGCGCCAACGGGTAAAGACTTATCAAGTCTCACTCTGGCCACGATCGATACTTCACTCTTGGGTACTGCGGTTACTTCGGGTGCGGTCTGCGCGTCTTTGCCAGCTTTAACCCAACCTCGATCAACCCAGACAAATCTGCCATCACTCAACGAGTATCGTGTTAACACTTCATAGCCGTACTTGCCTTCGAAGTATCTATTCTTTAAGAGAATCTGTTCATCAGATTTAAAAGTTCCGGTTGCATTTATTGTTCGCCATTCAAATTTCTCGATCTGCGAATTATCTTTCGAGGGTATTTCGGTGATATCCAAAGTAGGAAGAGTCAATTGGGCTTCAATTGTGTCATTACGATCTTGGCGATCTATACCTCTTTGAAACTGCCATTGTGCCGCCCACATGCAGAGCGCGACCAATATAAGCGCTATCAAGGTTTTGAAGAGAGCCAGTGGTTCGCGAGTTTTAACTGGCTTATTCGACATAACGGAAGTCTAGCGAATCGTTATTACTCTAAAGACTTAGCTTTATCGCTTACCAAGGATTCTCCAGGTGCAAAACTTTCACGACCTGCATTTGCAACTACGACCGCAATGTAAGGAAGAGTCACCGCCCCCAATAAAGCAAACCAGCGATAGGGACTTGGCAAAATAACAGTGAGCAAGAAGCAGGCAGTTCGAATCATCATCGAAATGAAGTAACGCTTTTGGCGTCCGGCTTGATCGCGAGTGAGAGATGCGGGAGCAGCGGTGATGTCATAAACAGGTGCTGAACCCTTTTTTATCTGTTTCCTACGAAATATGCCAGCCATGAGATAAGAGTATGGGTCGATAAGGCAAGGCGCGAGGTGGAAATGCTGGTTACGCATAAGTAGCAGGGTAAGTTTTGCCATATGTCAGAAGATAATTCTTCGCTCGCCCTGGTAACCGGTGGAAATCGTGGAATCGGATTAGCGATTGCGCAATCGTTATCTAAGGCTGGCCACCGTGTCGTTATCACTTACAGATCAGGTGATGCACCTTCAGAATTTCTTGCGGTAAAGATGGATGTAACTTCCTCAGAAAGCGTTGAGGCCGCCTTCAACGAAATTGAGGAAAAATGGGGAACTCCAGAAATCATCGTTGCTAACGCAGGAATCACCAAAGATGGCTTGGTGTTGCGGATGAGCGATAAAGATTTCGAAGATGTGGTCAACGCTAATTTGACCGGCGCCTTCCGCGTTGCCCGACGCGCCACTAAAGGTTTACTAAAATTAAAGCGCGGTCGCTTGATATTTATCGGTTCCGTTGTCGGGGGAGTCGGAGCGGCGGGACAAGTTAACTATGCTGCAAGTAAATCTGGATTATTGGGAATGGCGCGTTCATTTGCGCGAGAGTTGGGCTCGCGCGGAATTACTGCAAATGTTGTAGCACCGGGATTCGTTGAAACCGATATGACTGCAACCCTGGATGAAAAACGTCGCGAAGAGATTGCTAAATCGGTGCCGCTAGGAAGATTCTGTTCAGCAGATGAGATCGCAAAGGTAGTGACATTTGTAGCATCTCCAGATGCTGGCTACATTACTGGGGCGTTGATACCAGTTGATGGTGGATTAGGAATGGGTCATTAATATGGGGATCTTGCAAGGCAAAAATATCTTGGTTACTGGAGTTCTCACCGATAGTTCTATCGCTTTTCATATCGCAAAATTGGCTCAGGAACAGGGCGCAACTGTTCTGCTCTCATCTTATGGACGCGTCATGAGTTTGACCACACGTATTGCCGGGCGCCTGCCTCAACCCGCGCCGGTCATTGAGTTAGATGTTACAAATCAGGAACATCTGGATGCTCTCGCAGACCGAGTTCGTGAACATGTTCCGCACTTAGATGGCGTTGTTCATTCGATCGGCTTCGCACCTGAAGCTGCACTTGGCGGCAACTTTTTAAATACTGCTTGGGAAGATGTGGCAACTGCCGTGCATGTTTCCGCTTACTCACTTAAATCTTTGACGATGGCCACTCGTTCACTCTTCAACGGTGGTGGCTCTGTAGTTGGTCTAGATTTCGATGCAACCGTTGCTTGGCCAAAGTATGACTGGATGGGTGTTGCCAAGGCTGCACTTGAATCAACATCGAGATACCTAGCGCGTGATTTAGGCGCAGAAAATATTCGTGTAAACCTGGTCGCTGCCGGCCCAATTCGCACTATGGCAGCAAAGTCGATCCCTGGATTCGATGAATTTGAAAAAGTTTGGAATGAGCGATCTCCGTTGGAATGGGATGTAACCGATCCAGTACCTGCCGCAAAGGCAGCGGTTGCCCTGCTCTCTGACTGGTTCCCAAAAACAACTGCTGAGATAATCCACGTTGATGGTGGGCTTCATGCGATGGGTGCATAAACAGAGCCTACTTTTCTTAGTAGCAGTTCTTATACCCGCTCTGTGCGGATCAATTTACTTTCTCTCGAATTCTCGCACTACTAAATCTCAGGGTTCGGTTACCGTCATTCAACCTAAGCCCAGGATCATTTGCTTTAACAGCAATGAATTGAAAACCTCAATGACATTAGATCTTACTTGCCCACCGACGTACACTTTTTTGGGAGATGGGCCATTGGTTGAAAGCGCTACTGCTGATGGTGTGGTGTCAGAAATTCACCCACTTCTGCTGACTCGCTTCAAAACTGCCGCGGCATTTGCTAAGGCTGATGGCGTAAAGCTATTTATTACCTCTGGTTTTCGAACACTCGATCGTCAAGCATTTCTTTTTAAACGAGAAGTTGAGATTCGAGGTAGTGAAAGCGAAGCCGCAAAATGGGTCCTTCCGCCTCAGTATTCACACCACCCACAAGGCCTTGCGATAGACGTTAATTACCCAGGAGATAAATTGGGCGCGCTCTGGTTAGAAGAGAACGGCTCGAGATTTGGTCTATGCCGGGTCTATGCCAATGAATGGTGGCATTTTGAAGGTGTAATTGCGCCGGGACAGGCTTGTCCGCGCCTAGCACCTAACGCTCTCGTCGATCTAAAGTAGAGCTGACCTACGATTTCCGTAAGGGGGGCCTTCTCAGGTAACCTTTCCCCAGACCAGTGGCCTCGGCTACTGCAAGAGGAGCTCACCGCTCCCACCTTCTCGGCCTACAAATGTAGAGCTGGCTGGTTTGTCGAAAGTAATTCGCCTGCGGGCGTCATTAACTTTCCTTAGCGGTGCGCGATTTTTGCGATAAGCCTGGCTACCTAAGTCAAAAGACAAGTAGCAGACCAACTAAGGAGAACAAATCACAACTGAACCGCGCATTAATGACCGTATCCGCACACCCCAA
>CANMCL010000118.1 GCA_947496345.1 Actinomycetota bacterium | reverse complement strand
GTAATTGCAAAGCGATGTGCTTCATCTCGAATGCGTTGAAGTAAATACATACCTTCACTTGTGCGGGGCAAAATAAGTGGATCAGAATTCTCAGGAAGCCAAACTTCTTCTAAACGCTTAGCAAGTCCGCATAAAGCCACATCCTTGATTCCTAATTCATTCAGGGCGCGCTGGGCAGCGGCAACTTGTGGTGCACCACCATCAACAACAATTAACTGAGGCGGATAAGAGAATTTACTTAATCGGCCTCCAATTTCGGCGACATCGGATTCATCAGCCGCGCGATCATTTAACAACCGTTTCATTCTGCGGGTTATAACCTGGTGCATCGCGCGAGTGTCATCCGAGGCCGTCGTCGTATCGATTATAAATCGCCGATATTCACTCTTCTTGGCTAAGCCATCTTCAAAGACAACCATTGAGGCGACAACCGAGGTTCCGGAAATATTCGAGATATCAAAGCATTCGATCCGTAGTGGAGTGCGCTTTAACTGCAACTGCTCTTCAATTTCTAAAAGTGCTTTACCGCTGACTGCGGCATCCGTTGCCCGCTTACTTAAGAATTGAATTAGCGCGTAGTGAGCATTGCGATCTACTGTTTGGAGTAGTTCTACTTTTTCGCCTCTTTGTGGAACTTTTATTGCAACCTTGGCTCCACGTAATCCACTCAACCAGCCCTCTAGCGCCTGTTGATCACTAGGTTCGCGATTTAAATAAATCTCATTAGGGATATCAGCAGGTGCTGCTCCGTTGTAAATTGAGAAGAAGAGCGATGCGACTTGGTCGTCTCCTTCAAGGGCGCGTTCTTGATCCACGATCCATGATCTAGAGCCTTTGATCGATCCTCGCCGCACCATAAAGATCGAACCAGCGGCGTGTAAGCCTTCCTCGTGAATCGCAATGAAATCACCATCAAGATCATCTGAGAGATTTCCTTGCGTAGATCTCTGCGCTTTTTCAAACGATTCAATTTGATCGCGAATACGTGCTGCTCGTTCAAACTCTTCACGACTGGAAGCCAGCTCCATCTCTTCGCGTAACTTAGGAAGAATATCTTCCATACCTGCTTCCATAAAGGCGTCGAGCTTTACCGCGATCTCGCGATGCTCTTCTGGGCTAACCCAACCCACACAAGGTGCAGCGCACTTTCCTATATCCCCCAGTAAACATTGACGCTTACTGCGTTGGGCTCGCTTAAAATTTCCTTCACTGCACGAGCGCACTGGGAATACCTTTAGAAGTACTTCATAAGTATTTCGTAGCGCCCACGCGTTTGTGTAGGGACCAAAGTATTTGAGTCCCTTTCGTTTCTCTTTTCGGGTGATAAATATCCGGGGAAATTCATCCTCCATACTGATCGCCAAGTATGGGTAAGACTTATCGTCTTTAAATTGAACGTTGTAAGTAGGTTGATATTGCTTTATCCAAGAGAATTCGAGTGCGAGTGCTTCTAGCTCAGTCCCTACGATTGTCCAATCAACTCGAACCGCCTCATGCACCATGCGGTGAGTCTTCCGAGCCAAGTTAGCACCGAAGTACGTAGTCAAACGATTCTTTAAATTCTTAGCTTTACCTACATATATGACTTTGTCTTTTGAATTGTAGAAACGATAAACGCCAGGAAGTTCTGGGATTTCCTTAGGTCGATAACTTGCCGGATCAGACATCTATTTCACGGCAGCTTTTTTCTTTGCTGGCGCACGATTGCTCGCCAAAATCTCTGCCAGATAATGCCCTGTGTAACTCGTCTTTACCTTTGCAACATCTTCTGGAGTCCCCTCGGCGACCACTTCGCCCCCACGGAATCCACCCTCAGGCCCCATATCAATTACCCAGTCTGAGGATTTGATGACATCGAGATTGTGTTCGATCACAACAACAGTGTTTCCAGAATCAACAAGGCGGCTAAGCACCCCAAGCAACTTACTTACATCTTCAAAGTGAAGCCCAGTTGTTGGTTCATCCAATACATAAATCGTGCGACCAGTAGAGCGGCGCTGTAGCTCTGTCGCCAGCTTCACGCGCTGAGCTTCGCCTCCCGAAAGAGTTGGTGCTGATTGCCCTAATCGCACATAACCAAGACCTACATCGCAGAGAGTCTTTAAATAGCGTGAGATCGCCGGAACGGATTCGAAAAAAGTGTGCGCGATCTCGATCGGCATATCTAGAACTTCAGCGATTGTCTTGCCTTTATAGTGCACCTCTAAAGTCTCGCGGTTATAGCGAGCACCATGACAAACTTCGCAAGGTACATAAACATCAGGCAAGAAGTTCATCTCAATAGTGATAGTTCCGTCGCCTGAACAGTTCTCGCAACGACCACCCTTGACGTTAAAGGAGAAGCGGCCCTGTTGATATCCACGAACTTTCGCTTCAGTGGTATCGGCAAAGAGCGCGCGAACTTTGTCGAACACTCCGGTGTATGTTGCTGGATTTGATCTAGGTGTGCGACCAATTGGCGATTGATCAACATGAACCACTTTATCTAGCTGATCGACGCCAGTGACGGTGCGATGTCGCCCTGGCACTAACTGTGCACCATTTAACTTATTCGCCAGCGTTGTATAAAGAATGTCGTTGACCAAAGTTGATTTACCAGATCCGCTTACTCCAGTAACAGAGACAAAAAGGCCCAACGGGATATCAACTTCCACATCCTTTAAGTTATTTTCTTTAGCGCCTTTTATTGTCAATTTTCGCTTCGGGTCGACTGGTCTGCGCTTACTTGGAATAGCTATCGATTTCCGTCCTGATAAGTAAGCACCAGTAATGGATTCTTTTGAGTCAATTAACTCTTGGTAGGAACCCGAGACAACAACTTTTCCGCCATGTTCGCCAGCTCCTGGACCAATATCTACGATCCAATCTGCAGTACGAATCGTTTCTTCATCGTGCTCGACCACGATCAAGGTATTACCTAAATCGCGCAAACGAGTGAGCGTTTCAATCAAGCGGCGGTTATCGCGTTGATGTAGACCAATACTTGGCTCATCTAATACATATAGAACGCCAACCAATCCAGAACCAATCTGGGTGGCTAAGCGAATTCGTTGCGCTTCACCGCCAGAGAGCGTCGCTGCAGGTCGTGCTAAGGAAAGGTAATCAAGACCGACATCGAGCAAGAACCCCAAACGAGCATTGACTTCTTTCATAACTCGTTCTGCTATCTGCGCCTCACGAGAACTAAGCGAAATGCTCTTCAGGAATGTGGCGCAATCGGCGATGGAAAGTTCGCAGATTTCAGCGATGCTCTTATCCCCCACTGTTACGGCGAGAACTTCTGGCTTCAGACGCGCTCCTTTGCAGACATTGCAAGGCGTTTCGCGCATATATGACTCATATTTAGATCGCGAGTAATCGCTATCAGTCTCATCATGTTTACGATTTATAAATGGAATCACGCCTTCAAAGCCTGAGGAGTAATTTCGGACGCGGCCGTAGCGGTTTTTGTATTTAACGTGAACTTCGTACTCGTAACCATGGAGGATCGCTTCCTTGGTTTTTTGTGACAACTTCTTCCACGGGTTATCTAGTGAGAATTTCACTTCGCTCGAAAGGGCCTCAAGTAAGCGCAAGAAGTATTCGTTCACGTGCCCGCTTGACCAGGGCGCTATTGCGCCATCGTTGATAGATAGATTGTCATCAGGTACAACCAA
>CANMCL010000117.1 GCA_947496345.1 Actinomycetota bacterium | reverse complement strand
TATGAGCGGCCGGATTAAGGAAGAGGATGTTACTTATATCCGCGAACGCGCTCCGATCGATGAAGTGGTCGCTGATTATGTTCAACTTAAATCAGCAGGTGGCGGACAGAAGAAAGGCCTTTGTCCTTTTCACGATGAGAAATCACCTTCATTCCACGTAACGCCAAGTAAAGGTTTCTTTCATTGCTTTGGCTGCCAAACAAGTGGGGATGTCATTTCTTTTGTAATGAAGATGGATCATTTGAGTTTTACCGAAACCATCGAACGACTGGCAGATCGAATTGGATACCAGTTGCGTTATGAAGAAGGAAATTTCACACCCGCACCTGCCGGTAATCGCTCTCGTTTGATTGCCGCAAATGCGCTAGCCGCTAAGTTTTATCAAGAACAATTAAACACTTCACCAACTGCAGCTCACGCCCGCGAGCTAATGACTAAGCGCGGCTTTGATAAATCTGCTTGTGAAACATTTGGTGTTGGCTATGCGCCAGATGAATGGGATGGCCTTACAAAATTCTTGCGTGCAGAAGGCTACACAATTGATGAACTTGAGACTGCTGGACTTTCTAAAATGGGACAGCGCGGACCGATAGATAAATTCCGTAACCGCCTAACCTGGCCGATCCGCGATATTTCAGGTGATGTAGTTGGTTTCGGTGCTCGTAAATTAGCTAGCGATGAAGAGGATCAAGGACCTAAGTATTTAAACACTTCGGAGACCCCAATTTATAAGAAGAGCCAAGTTTTATACGGACTTGATATGGCTAAGAAAGAGATCGCCAAGAAGCGCCAAGTCGTGATCGTTGAAGGATACACAGACGTAATGGCGGCACAGTTAGCAGGAATTACCACCGCAGTAGCAACTTGTGGAACAGCATTTGGCGCGGATCACATTCGCATTATTCGTCGATTGCTAATGGATGATGATGCTTTCCGCGGTGAAGTTATCTTTACCTTTGATGGCGATGCCGCAGGACAGAAGGCAGCGCTGCGTGCATTTAGCGAAGATCAGAAATTTGTTACACAAACTTTCGTGGCGGTTGAACCTGATGGACTAGATCCTTGCGATTTACGTCAACAAAAGGGCGATCTTGCGCTGCGGGATTTAATTGCAAAACGCGTTCCATTATTTGAATTTGCAATCCGCACTGAGCTCGGCCTACACAAACTAGATAGCGCTGAAGGACGCGTTAACGCGCTCAATGCGACAGCGCCTTTAGTCGCACAAATACGTGACAAATCACTGCGTCCGGAATACACCCGCTTACTCGCTGGTTGGCTTGGCGTTGAAGTTGAATTAGTAACCGCTGCAGTTAATCAGGGGTTGAAGAAAGCACCACAGAGCTCAGTTAATGCGCCAACAGAGGAAACTGTAAACACCGTCCAATGGCGACCAAATCCCCAAGAGCCACGACTTATTCTCGAACGCGAAGTATTGAAAGCGCGGCTGCAAATGCCGACGTTAATTTCAAATTGGAGCCAGATCGAAAGTAATGCATTTACTCATCCTGCCTACAGTCAATTGTCTTCGATTATTACCACTCTGCCAGAACAGAGTTCAGTTGAAATTTCGAATATTGATGATGAAAATATGCGTTCGCTGTTTACAGAATTAAATGTTGAACCAATTCGCGCCGATGGCGAAGTAACCGGCCATTACGTCGAAAGTATTGTTGCTCGCTTGCGAGAAGTTGCGATCTCGCGATCAATTGCCGAATTGAAATCTTCCTTGCAACGATTAAATCCTGTTGAGAATGAACAGGAGTACAACGCAGCATTTGCTGCCCTGGTCGCCCTTGAAACGACCCGTCGCGGGCTTCACGACCTAGCGCTTCGCGCGATTTAGACCCAAGGCGCCTCTTGCGCTAGAGTTTGCGCCTGCACGACAAGTTAATAACTAATGCCCCATAGCTCAGTTGGTAGAGCGCCGAACTGTTAATTCGGATGTCCCTGGATCGAGGCCAGGTGGGGCAGCTCCATATTCACAGCCAAAGAGGTTACTTTTTGCGTATGAACTTAAAAACTTCCTGGCGCAACCAACTCTGGCCGCTGCGCGTAATGCGCCTGTGGCTTGGAGTTACTTGGATTTACGCGGGTTGGGATAAAGCGAGCGATCCTGGATATTTAACTTCAGGATCGCCAACTTTTATCGGTACACAACTTTCTGCTTTCGCTACCAATTCACCAGTTGGATTTGCGTTGGAAAGCGTCATAGAACATGCAACGCAAATTGGAATCTTTGTAATGTTCGCCGAGTTTGCAATCGGCGCTGCCACCTTGCTTTGGATCGCACCGACATGGGCGGCGTTCGGCGGATTTGTGATGTCACTTGGTTTATGGCTCTCTAGCACTTGGCAAGTTCAACCATACTTTCTCGCCAGCAATTCTGCCTACACAATTTTATGGCTTACCTATTTCCTATTCTTATATGGATCTCGTCGTAACAGTAAGGTAGCGATTGATCGAAGAGGATTTTTGCGACTTTCAACTGTCGCTGTCTTCGCAGTAGCTGCTGCAGTGGTCGGAAAGGTATTTCCAAAGTCAGCAGCTTCAAGTACTGGAGAAAATTCGGATAGTAAGAAAATCATTGAGGAGACATCCTTAGCGATTGGCGCAAACCATAATTTTGAATCCAAAGCAGGAACGCCGGCGGTGCTATTTCGCACCAAGGCTGGTGTTTTTGCCTATTCAGCGGTTTGTACACACGAAGGATGTACCGTTCAATTTAACTCCGCCTCCAAGAATTTACAGTGCGGCTGCCACGGTGCAGTCTTTGATCCATTTGATGGCGCAAAAGTCGTTACCGGGCCAACTAACCAGCCACTAGCGAAGATCAAGGTTGCTATTGAGGGCACCTGGATCGTAGAAGCCTAATGAAATTTTCTATCGGATCACAGGAAACGCTAAGTAATTAAAGGGATGATCAACTTATGAAACTAAACCGTACCCCACTAAAAGTTACAGCTGCTTTCGTTTTCGGCGCAGTAATCGCCGGCTCTGTTGCAACAGCATCAACTAATTCAGTCGTTAGCAGCGTTATCGTTTGTGCAGATAATCGCACGCAGGTACTGACTTTAGCTAAAGCGGGGGTGTGCGCAACGAATAAGACCGCCATTGAAATCGGAAGCAATTCCATAAATGCTAAAACTATTTCAGCGCTTGTTACGCCGTCAGTTGTCTCAATCTCCGTTAAAACAGCCACGGGGGGCGGAACTGGTTCTGGTTCAATCTATAAAACTAATGCAACTTCCAGTTTCATAATCACCAATAACCACGTGATTGAAGATGCGGTCACATCGGGCACAATTAAAGTTGAATTTGCAGATGGCTCTGAGATTCCGGCCACAATTGTCGGTCGCGATCGCGTGTATGACATAGCGGTTCTATCTGTTAAAAAAGGCAACCTGCCAGTGATTGCGCTGGGAGATTCATCTAAAGTTAGTGTCGGAGAGGAAGTTCTCGCCATCGGTTCTCCACTTGGGCTAGCCAACACGGTGACCCAAGGAATCATCTCTGCGCTAAATCGCCCAGTTACCGCAGGAACAGCGGATTCAGTTTCATATGTGAACGCTATTCAAACAGATGCGGCTATTAACCCAGGAAACTCAGGTGGTGCTTTAGTTGACACACAAGGGCGCATAATCGGAGTTAACTCGGCAATTGCGACCTTATC
>CANMCL010000116.1 GCA_947496345.1 Actinomycetota bacterium | reverse complement strand
TGCTAGGAGCAGATTTTGCTTCGTCATAGCTTGCATACGCCTTCACAATGTCGCCGATCAAACGATGGCGCACAACGTCTTCGGCAGTTAACTCCAAGAAAGCAATATCATCAATGTCATTTAAAATATTTCTGATCACGCGAAGTCCAGAGTGTGCTCCATTTGGAAGGTCCACTTGCGTTACATCCCCCGTGATGACCATCTTCGAACCAAATCCCAGACGGGTTAAGAACATCTTCATCTGTTCTGGCGTCGTGTTCTGCGCTTCATCCAAGATAATGAATGCATCATTTAAGGTGCGACCGCGCATAAATGCCAGTGGCGCTACTTCGATTACGCCAGTTTGAATCAAACGTGGAATCGAATCCACATCGATCATGTCGTGCAGCGCATCAAAGAGCGGGCGCAAATATGGATCAATCTTCTCGCTTAAAGTTCCTGGCAAGAAACCTAGGTGCTCGCCAGCTTCTACGGCCGGACGGGTCAAGATAATGCGATTAATTTTCTTTGCTTGCAGCGCAGCAACTGCTTTCGCCATTGCTAAATATGTCTTTCCGGTTCCTGCAGGACCGATACCAAAGGTGATGGTGTTATCTTCAATGGCATCAACGTAGCGCTTCTGATTTGCAGTCTTTGGTCGAATCGTGCGACCGCGATTTGAAACAATATTTAACGAAAGTACCTCTGCTGGGCTCTCCGCTGGTTTCTCTCCCAACATAGCGATACTGCGAGTGACCGCATCGACAGTGAGCGCTTGTCCGGAACGAATCACGACAACCATTTCAGCAAACAATTTTTCTAGCGCGAGGCAATCGATATGCGGTCCGCGCAGAGTTATCTCATTGCTGCGTACGGTGATATTTACACTTGGGAAAGCCGCTTCAATAACTCTTAAATTGGCATCGCCGGCGCCGATGAGTGAAACCATCGAAATTGCAGGCGGGATGGTGATCAGAGTTCGCTCCATATAGTCAGAGATACTACTTTTAACCGGGCGGCCAAGCGAGCCCACGCCCGCCCAAGAGATGCAGGTGAGCGTGAAATACGCTCTGCCCGGCATCAGCGCCAGTGTTAAAGACGGTGCGATAGCCAGTTAATTCGCGATCTATGGCAATCTGATCAGCTGCGGTAAAAAGTGCGGCGGTAATCGTCGCTGACATTTTCGCAAGGCCCGCCGCATTTTCGGTATGAATTGTTGGAATAATCAAAACGTGGGTAGGTGCTTGCGGATTTAAATCGTTAAAGGCGACTACGTTCTCATTGCGAAAGACGATGTCGGCGGGAATCACACCGTCAATAATTTTGCAGAAGATGCAATCTGGATCTAGCGCCATAAGTTGACTATACCTTTACCAGATTTTAAGTGCAGCGTTTACGCCAGAAAGCGCCGCCATTCCCGCATGCGCCGAGCGGAAAATAGGACGTCCCATAAGCGCAACCTGCGCGCCCGCAGATTTAAAGAGCGCTAATTCTTCATCGGTAATTCCGCCTTCTGGGCCAACGATAAGAAGAACTTTCTTCGCTCCTGGCTTTACTACATCAGTTAACTTTTGCGAAGCGCTTTCGTGGAAAACAATTGCTAGATCATAATTTGGAATTTCAGCGGCAATTTTCTTGGCATCTAATACACCCATTACAAATGGAATACGATTGCGGCGCGTTTGCTTACTGGCCTCGCGCGCCGTCGTCGCTAACTTCTGCATCAAATCTGGTGTGGCCTTGCCAATAGATCTAGTGGCCGCCCACAATAAAATTACATCGGCTCCGCCTGCCGTGTTTAACTCAATCGATTCTTTAATGCGATCACCTTTAGTCAGCGCCTGCGCAACGGTAAATTCAACAGGGAGCGCTTCTTCGAAACCAGTTGAGAGAACTTTGACTGTCATTGATTTCTTGGCAATAGCGATCACTTCTACTATCGACCACGCACCTTGCCCGCTGGAAAGCGCTAGGCCATCACCAATTTGAGTTCGCAATACGCGAATAGCGTGGCCAGCATCTTCGCCACCAAATTCGTAGGTACTTCCAACTGACGTCGGAAGATCAGGAACAAAGAAGAGAGTAAGCATCAGCGTCCGAAGGCATCTCTAAATTTGCTGAAGAACCCTTGTTCGTGGCCCTTTATCTTTACATCCCCCGGCTTTTCACCACGAGATGAAGCAAATTTGCGCAGCAACTCTTCTTGATCGCGGTTTAACTTATGTGGAGTCTGCACCTCAACGTGCACAATTAAATCTCCACGAGTTGCGGCACGAAGTCGCGTCATACCTTTACTGCGCACAGCAATCGTTGCACCGCTTTGAGTTCCGGGGCGAACTTCAACTTCGATCGGACCGTCTAAAGATTCAACCATTACCTTTGTGCCAAGTGATGCGGCAGCAAATGAAATCTCGATCGCAACGTGCAAATTGTGGCCATCGCGAATTAAGAATGGGTGTTCGGCCTCAACAATTTCAACATATAAATCACCAGCTGGTCCACCACCTGCGCCAACTTCACCGCGCCCGGCAAGTTGAATGCGATTTCCGGTTTCAACACCCGCTGGAATCTTTACCGAAATATTCTGGCGGGCACGCACTCGTCCATCACCTGCACATTCGCGGCAAGGGTTTTGAATTACGCTGCCATATCCCTGACAAGAGCCACAAGGACGCGAAGTCATAACTTGGCCTAAGAATGAACGCTGTACTTGTTGCGTTTCACCGCGTCCCTTACATACTTGACACATCGCAGGCGCAGAAGAATCGGCAGATCCTTGCCCACTGCACTTGGTGCAAGTAACTGCGTTTTCGACAGAGATATCGCGCTCGGTGCCGAAACAAGCTTCATTTAAATCTACTTCAACGCGAATTAGCGCATCTTGTCCTTGGCGCATACGTGGACGCGGTCCGCGATTTTGTCCGCCCCCAAAGAATGCATCCATAATGTCGCTGAATCCACCGCCGCCAAATCCCCCACCGAAGCCAGAGCCACCCATGTCATATGACTGACGCTTTTGTGGATCACTTAATACTTCATATGCCGCAGTTACTTCTTTGAATTTATCCTGCACTGCAGGATCAGGATTAACATCGGGGTGAAGTTCACGGGCAATTTTGCGATATGCCTTCTTTATTTCATCGGCGCTAGCTCCGCGATCAACGCCGAGCGTTTGATAAAGATCAGACATAAATTAATTGCTCTCCGATATATAGCGACCAACGTAACGAGCTACAGCGGTTACCGCGGCCATCGAACCTGCATAATCCATTCGGGTTGGCCCTAAAACACCAAGTGCTCCAATTGGAGAATTATCTGCGCCGTATCCAACAGTTACTAGCGAAGTTTGGCGCAGATTGGTCTCGCTCTGTTCGCCACCAATTCTTACCTGGACATTCTCGTTGGCATCACCCATTAGGCGCAGCAAAACAACTTGTTCTTCCAGCGCTTCCAGAATCGGTGATAGCGATGTTCCTAAATCTTCACCCGAACGCGCCAAGTTAGCGGTTCCTGAAATCGTCATCTTTCCAGAGCTGGAGCTTTCACCAATCATAGGATGGGTGATCACGGCAACCTGCCTAGTTAAATCTGCTAACAACTTTGCAGATCTCTTCATCAACTGTTCTAGGTTATTTGCTTCATCTAAAAAGGTTTCAATGGCGCGACGTTCAGGGCCAGATAAAGGTTTTACAGTT
>CANMCL010000115.1 GCA_947496345.1 Actinomycetota bacterium | reverse complement strand
CTCGGCTAGTGCACAGGGGCGCTGCGCTGATATCTCCTGGTCGCCAATCCTTCGCAGATGATAACTGCAGCAAAAAATCTCACCCTTAAATCTGGCATTTGCCTCTACGCCGGCCAGCGACCAAATGCGTTTTTCATCGGAACCTTACGCCGGCGCATAGCGTTACATAACGAGAACGCCCCAGCAATTTACAGCGCCTTAAAACGAGGGGCAACTAATGCAGAAATTGTCGCATCCTTTTCATTAGCCGCCGAAGAATCATCTGAGTTGTTAGAAGAGCTCCACGCTTGCGAATTCTTAGAGACGCAAGTGAGTGAGATTCAAATTTCGGAAAGATTCATTTCTAATATTGCAGAACGTGCCGCTAAGGGCGGTGATCAAAGTAAAGATGCATCCTTTGCCCAAATCAAAAAACGAATTCAGCCAGAGTTAACGGTATCCCGGTGGTTACCAAATGTTTTAGATTCGGGCATCGCTAAAGTTAGCGCTCGCCAAAGTGCACATCTAGAAATTTCGGGTCACTCGCGCGCTGCCCAACATTTATTTGCAGCGTTAATTGCCAGTGGAGTTACCAACACACAATTTGCACCATCATTTCGCCGTGGGAACGAATTGATTTCAGATTTAGAGTTAACTGGTGGATACATATCTGCTACTGATATTGGACAAGTTTTTACTTCAGTAAGCACCAATAAGTCCAAATCTTTTACTTTATTTCCGTCGATAAAGCTGGAGTCCGCTGAAGAACTGCCGAGTGACTTCATGGAGAAGGTAATCAAAATTCACTTTGGTGATATCGATCCGGTAATCCTTGGACTTTGGATGGCATCTGGCCAAGAACATTTAATAATTAGCGAAGTTAGTGGTGGATATTTAACAATCTATCCAATTGTTAAGCCAGGCCAGAGCCCGTGCAGCCGTTGTTGCGAGCTATCTTTTGCGGATCAAAGCGGTGTGGCTTTGCTAGAAGGCCTAACAATTAGAGATGAAATACCAATTGCAGGAGCAAGTTATTTAGCGGGACTTCTCGCCTCAGAAATCATTAAATTTATCGACACCGGATCTTGTGCCCTTTCCACAGAGGCCATATCTATTGACTTACTAGATCTCTGTAACACAAAACACATTGCCGTCAGCCGTCATCCGATGTGTGGGTGTGGCTGGCGCTAGATTTTCAATTCGCGCCTTTTGCAATTTCTCTGAACAATAGGCGGGTGGCCAAAAAGGATATAAAGAAAAAAGAAATCACCGAGACGGAGATCCCGAGCTCGACCGTTGCGCGTTCAGCGAAGATGGTTTCTATTCCTGTTGGTTTGGCCGGTCGCGGTGTATTGGGTTTGGGCAGGCAATTAGTTGGCCAATCATCCTCACTCGTCATCACCGACATTCAAGAGAAGACTGCAGAGCAATTATTTAAAGTCCTTGGTGAATTAAAGGGCGGTGCGATGAAATTTGGTCAAGCGCTCTCTGTCTTTGAAGCAGCGCTACCTGAAAATATTGCAAAGCCGTATCGCGAGACTTTAACCAAGTTGCAAGAATCTGCTCCGCCGCTTCCAACTCGTGTAGTACATAAAGTTCTTGCAAAAGAACTTGGCGAAGATTGGCGCGATAACTTCACATCATTTGAAGATAAACCAACTGCTTCGGCATCGATTGGTCAGGTTCACAAAGGTGTTTGGAAAGATGGCCGCCCTGTCGCCGTAAAGATCCAATACCCGGGCGCTGCTGAAGCGCTAATTTCAGATTTAAATCAGATCCAACGCTTTGCCAAGATTTTCCAATTGGTGCTACCCGGCCTTGATATGAAACCTTTACTGGAAGAACTTCGTGCGCGAATTATTGAAGAAGTTGATTACAAATATGAAGCTGAAGCTCAAGAAGCATGCTGGCGCGCTTATGAGAATGATCCAGATGTTGCAATTCCAAAGGTTGTTATGTCTGCAGATAAAGTTTTGGTATCAGAGTGGTTAGAAGGAACTCCGCTTTCCAAGATAATTGCAGAAGGCACACAAGAACAACGCAATAACGCAGGTATGCGTTTGGCTCGATTCCACTTCACCTGTCCAGAACGCGCCGGTTTATTACACGCTGATCCACATCCCGGAAATTTCCGTTTACTAGCTGATGGGCGAATCGGAGTTCTTGATTTCGGTGCCTGCAATCGCCTTCCAAATGGATTCCCTGAACCATTTAAGAATTTGTTAAAGCACGCACTCGATGATGATGCGCAAGCGTTATATGACGGATTTAAGAAAGATGGATTTATCCTGGCTGAAGTAGATGTAGATCCTGCGCTGGTTCTTGATTTCTTGGTTCCACTAGTTGAGCCACTGCGCACTGAAACATTTAAATACTCTCGCGAATGGTTGCGTGATCAGAGCGCCCGCGTTGGTGATCCACGTAATCCAACCGCCAAGATCGGCTTCCAACTTAATTTACCCGCTGAGTACGTCTTGATCCATCGCGTCACGCTCGGAACAACTGGAATCTTCTGCCAGCTAGAAGCTGAAGGAAAGTTCCGCGATGAAGCGCTCTCCTGGTTCCCTGAGATCGCTCCCGCTAACGCTTAGTTAGAGGACTTGCGAACCATTCGCCAGTGATAGAGATAAACAGGAACCGTCACGAGTAGCGTCACGAGTGAGCTAGTTATTCCGCGAATCGCATTGCGTTGATTTTGATCGATATTGGCTTGCTTAATAACTTCAGGATCTATTTTGGGATCGTTCTGCGATGCATACGGATCTACATATCCGGCATCCGGAACAACTAGATCTAAGCCACGATTGATCAAGTTAATAACTGTAAATAGGCAGACTAAGAGAGTAATCAGGCTTACGGCATATAGATAAAGTGAACGCCAATCCACACCCGGATGCTCGATTGGCATCTCGATGGTCTTAGTGATGGTTTTTCCTCCTGCGCTCTTCTTTGCAGGGCTCTTCTTTGTTGTAACGGATTTCTTCGCTGTGGTTGCCATAAATTAATAATACTCGCCAAGAGGTTAGATGGAAACGATCCAACGCGTAAAAGGCGCATCAGCAATTTCGTAGATCATCGCAGGCGTGCGCTTATAAATGGCACAGAAATCTTTCCCGCCTTTAAACCGCATTGTTCCGAGCAGAATTACATAAGGAATTGCGGTGCCGGGTGCACGAACGCCCCGCAAATGTTCCTTGGTCCAAGGATTTGGGACTTCAATTTTTGATATTAATTGGCTACTTGCAACTGAGATATCACCATGGAGCGCGCCAATTTTTTCTAAGCGAGAAAGCTTTAAGGTCAAAACTCCATCGGCTTCAATTACCTTTGCCACTTTAACTCCACCTTAATCTCTTAACTAGGGTACTGCGCCAATACTTGTTTATGGCACGACCCCCGCATTGAAAGTAAATCAATACGAGGGTCGTGCGAGTAACGGATATTTGCCGATAGAAGTAATTACACGAACGCTGCTATGCGCGGCGGACGTCCCGCACGGCGTTTGCGTTCAATGATTACGCCATCTTC
Source organism: Actinomycetota bacterium (assembly GCA_947496345.1). Next base: position 173 of record CANMCL010000115.1, on the reverse strand, counting down.
GATTAACTGTCCGCCCCAAACACCACAAGGTTCTTGGCGAGATAACGCTCCATCTAAACATTTATTGCGCACGGGGCATCCACCGCAGAGCGCTTTCGCTTGCGCAATGCCCTCATCGCTTTCCGAGAAGAAGAGCTCGGGATCAGCGTTATGGCATGGCAACGCAAAGGCGA
>CANMCL010000114.1 GCA_947496345.1 Actinomycetota bacterium | reverse complement strand
CACCAACTTTCTTCAAGTTCTTTTGTCGCATCCCGACCAGTTGAGTCGAGCCGAAAACGACCCGGAGTATCTCAATGCGTGCTTTACAGAGTTTATGCGCAGAGATTGTGTCGTTGCCTATGAGGATAGGGGGGTTACGGAAGAGGTCGAGATTCACGGTGTAAGTATTAAACCAGGTGAAATCGTACGCGTCGCCTTATTGTCAGCAAACAACGATGAAACCATCTTTAAAAATCCTCGTGAGTTCAATCCATCTCGCTCGGATCTTCTTCTAGAACGTGAACATCGATCCGGTGGAATTCAGAACGGCCGCGCCAATCATCTCGGATTTGGTCTTGGAAAACACTTTTGTATTGGCTACTTACTTGCAAGGGCGGAAGTTGTCACGATTACTCAGTTGCTCTTGAAAAATTATTCATTAGGAATCTCTCCACTCCAAGAGGAAGTGTTAAATCTTCATTGGTGGAACTGGAGTGTCAATTCGCTCCTTCTGGAGGCAAAGCGAAAATAACCCGCCAGGTTTAACTCGGAGTTGTTGAATAGATCCTTGAGGCATGCGCGGTGGGACGGGTCGGACTTGAACCGACGACGACCGAATTATGAGTTCGGGGCTCTAACCAACTGAGCTACCGTCCCTGGTGGGGTTAACGCGAACTTTACTGTACTTAGAGACCTGCTTTACCAAGTAATTGATTTAGATGTTCAAGGTGATGATCTGCGTGAGGCAACTCTTCGCGTGTGTGCGTGGTTAATACTCCGGCCACTGTGCAGCCCGCTTCTTTAGCCGATGTAACTCCACCAGGTGCATCTTCTACTGCCCAACATAAATCTGTTTGTAGACCTAAACGATCCGCACCCAAAATAAATGGTTCTGGAAATGGTTTGCCGCGAGTTACTTGATCAAAGGTAACTGAATTAGCCGGCATCGGTATTTTGCCAGCGCGCGTGCGTGCAATCGCTAAATCAGTTGTGCAAGATGTAACGATCGTCCAAGGAATTTCGCGATCGTTGAGTTCGGCAAGTAGTTCAAGTGCACCAGGAGCTGCATGCACACCATCAACATCGGCAATCTCTAAATCAGTGACTCGACGAATCCATTTTTGGATCTCGGCTTCTTCACGCCCTGCCAATACTTTTCTTAGAGTTTGTTCTGCAGGAACGCCATGATGGCCGGCAAGTGCTTCCAGCGGAATACCTGCTTCGTTGGCCATGGTGATCCAAGAATTGAATACTGCAGCTTGAGAATTAATCAAGGTGCCGTCTAAATCAAAGAGAAAGCCAGTCTTTTTCAAATTTTTCCTTTATCTTTATTTGGACGCGGATCACGTTGCATTCCGCGACGTCCCCAGAATTCCCACATATCCATCGTGCCCAAAATTAGCGCGAAACCAAAGAGAAGATCTTCGGCTGGTGCAGAAAAGATTCGTAGTCCGACAATGGCATCAGGGTGATACATAACAATATTCTTTGAGGTGAGCCACCAATTGGTAAGAAATTGAAACGGCAAGATAATTGCATACGAAGTCCAGAAGGCGGGACGAGTTAACAGTGAGTTTTTAAATAGGAAAAGATCGGCCATAACTGCAATGGCGAAGGCGGTAATTGCGATGTCGCTGTAATTCATTGCCCGAACTCATCTTTGCGCCAGTGAGGTTTTACTGTTGTTACACCCTCAATTGTCATGATTGCAGCCATTGGAATGACTATGAAGAAGAGGTATTCCTCGAGTGGAATATTTAATGGACCATAAATTCCAAGTATCTGTTCACGATCAAAGAACCAGTGACCTTTAGATATTGCATAGGCATCCCAGATAAGGAAGAGAGTGCTAATTGGGAGAACGCTGAGAGCAACTCGTTTGATTCGGCGAAGCACTCCAACTTTTAAGGCGATCTCAAGCCAAAAAGAACCGCAAACAGTGAAGATAAGCATCGCCATGTAATTCCACTTTTGCACGGGTAAATCCTCTCACGCAAGAACCCAGTTAGCGCCTTACGCTTTGGTAGTGTTACAGATATCGCATTGATTTTTCATTGCTGAGAAGGAAAATGGGGGAGCTCGTGGCAGGAATTGAGTTAGCCCTATTTCAAAAGGTTAGAAAGTACTCAAGGTTGGCTGTGGGCGTGGCAATCGTGGCCTCATTTGTATTTGCTCAGCTAATTGAAAGCAGCGATAACACCTGGCAGGTTGTGATTGCCGTAATCGCACTTGCAGTCGGGATTCCACACGGCGCACTCGATCACTTGGTGACCTTGCCCAAAAGTTCAGCGGTGAAGATGGCTGGCTTTATTACGGTCTACGTTGCCGTTGCGATTCTTGCCGTGATCTTGCTTTTAACTTGGAACGTTGTGGGATTCATTTTCGTTGTCGTGATAAGTGCGGTGCATTTCGGGATTGGGGATGCGGCATTTATATCGGAAATCGATCGCAGATCTTCTAGTAAAGAGAGATTTCCGCGATATTCATACGCCGCTGCCGGAGGTGCTTTACCGGTGGTTATTCCGCTTGTGAGCGAGAAGAGTTCTGTTGCACTCGAGCGAGTCAACCCTGTACTGGTTAATTGGCATCAAGGGTTAAATGACGAACTTCTGCTCCTGAGCTTGGCCATATTTGTCGTTGCACTGCTGCGTCTATTGCAAAAACGCAGAATCTCGGATGCCATTGATTTATCGCTTCTCTACTTATTGGCGCTAACTGCTCCGCCGCTTGTCGCTTTCGCTATTTACTTTGGGTGCTGGCATGCCATGCGCCACACCGCGCGGTTAACTCTGGCGCTTCCGAGATCACAAAAAGCTTATGAAGAAGGTAGAAGTGCCGATGCATTTTTAAGTGCGATCTGGCCAGGATTACCTGCGCTTATTGGAACCTTTATAGTTGCAGGAATTGTTATTGCTTTCCGTGGTGGCTCAGTCAGTGATCAATTCCTATGGATTACTCTTGTAATTGTCTGGGCGTTAACCGTTCCACATATGGCCGTCACAGCACGACTAGACCGAAAGGCTTTAAATTGAGAGTTTTGCTGGTCGCACTTTTAACTTTATTAACGCTGCAGCCTGCCAACGCTGCACCTAAGTACATATTTCCAGTTGCCGATTGCGCCGTTAATTACGCGCGCGCTCATCATGATTATGCAGCAACCGATATTTTGGCGAAGAAAGGCTGCAAATTTGTATCTCCCGTAAATGGGGTTGTAGATGAAGTAAATCGTAAAGATAATTGGAAGGGTAAAACTAATCTAGGAATTGATCGCGGCGGGTTATATGTTTCAGTAATAGGCGAAGATGGCGTTCGTTATTACGGTTCGCATCTAATTTCCGTAGCCGCTGATATTCAGCCAGGGGTTGCAGTTACTGCTGGACAGCTACTTGGAAAAATTGGTTCAACGGGAAGTGCGCGAGGAACCGCACCGCATCTTCACTTTGGAATTTCTTGGCCAACTCCGACACAACCAAATGTTTGGTGGGTGCGCCGTGGCGTTGTTCTGCCTTGGAAATATTTAGATGCGTGGAAGAGTGGAAAAGATTTATCGCCGGTAAATGCTGTGGCTGGGGCAAAGAAGAAGAGCGGCGAGATTCCACCACCGCCAAAGAAGTAAATTTTTGATAAAAAAATCCCCCACCGCTTTCGCGATGGGGGATTTTAGTAAACTAAGTGTTATTAGTTAGCGTTCACTGCATCGGCCTGAGGACCCTTTGGACCCTGTACGACCTCGAATGAAACTGACTGAC
>CANMCL010000113.1 GCA_947496345.1 Actinomycetota bacterium | reverse complement strand
TCCATTGCCCAATATTCCCCACTGCTGCCTCCCGTAGGAGTCTGGGCCGTGTCTCAGTCCCAGTGTGGCCGGTCGCCCTCTCAGGCCGGCTACCCGTCGTCGCCTTGGTGAGCCATTACCTCACCAACAAGCTGATAGGCCGCGAAGTCATCTTCAACCGAAAAACTTTCCAGCCCCGATCATGCGATCAAGGCTCATATCCGGTATTAGCCCCGGTTTCCCGGAGTTATCCCAGAGTTGAAGGCAGATTCTTCACGTGTTCCTCACCCGTTCGCCGCTAATTCACACCCGAAGGTGCTTCATCGCTCGACTTGCATGTGTTAAGCACGCCGCCAGCGTTCGTCCTGAGCCAGGATCAAACTCTCCATAGAAAGTTTTGTTCATGGCTTACGAGACAAACAAACTGTCGTTTATTTTGTCTTTACCAAAGGAAATCAACGAGTATCGCAAAACCCTGAATTAACAGTGTTTTACGCATACTTCATTGAAGTATTTATTTAGAAAATGGCTATTAAAGCCATCTTCTGGCATTGACTTATGGCACGCTGTTGAGTTCTCAAGGTACGGATGCGCACTGCGTTTCGGCTTATGACCGATTTTCAGGGCAGACTGCCAAATCTAGTCCATTCACGCAGGCACGGTCAAACCGGCCTAAATGAGGGCTAGAACTGGAAGATGCTGTACGGCCTAATTCGTCCGTTCCACAGCAAGGAGCGTAACTATAGGCGCCAGGGGGTGAGGGGGTCAAATCGCCTGATCCCCACCGCTAGTGGGATTGGTCATAGTCGAAAAGGAGCGAAAAATACATTATTTACGCGTAAAAAGTGAAAGAAACGTTGGCAGAGATGGCTTTTAGATCAATTCCACTGCGGCTAGATCGCGCTTACCTTTGCGCAAAACTGCATATTTACCGCATAAAAAGTCACTTTTTTCGGGAGCGAAGTCTTCTCCAGAGATCTTTATATTGTTTAAGTAAGCGCCGCCCTCTTTAACAATTCTGCGCGCAGCTGACTTGGAGTCAACTACGCCAGTTGCCGCCAGGAGATCGACCCAAGTCGGAATCGGTTCACCTTTCTTCACTGTTGTGCGCGGAAGCTCAGCGAGTGCTGATGCAAGAGTTTCCTCATCTAGATCAGATAACTCACCCTGACCAAATAAAGCACGAGCGGCTGCCTCTACGCGGTTACAAATATCTTCAGAATGAACCAGTGAAGTTAACTCACGAGCAAGTGCGCGATGCGCTTCACGTAAACCCGGATTCTCATTGTGAGATTTTTCGAGAGACTCGATCTCACTCTTTGATTTAAATGAAAATACCTTTAAGAAGTTGATTACATCTTTATCGTCAGTGTTTAACCAGTATTGGAAAAATGCATATGGCGAAGTCATTTCGGGATCGAGCCAGATCGCTCCCCCCGCAGTCTTTCCGAATTTACTTCCATCTGCCTTTGCTAATAATGGAATGGTAAGTGCGTGACCACTTCCGCTTTCAACACGACGAATCAGATCAAGACCAGCAACAATATTTCCCCATTGATCCGATCCACCAAGTTGAAGTGTGCAATTGAAGCGACGATAGAGTTCTAAAAAGTCAAAGGATTGCAGTACCTGGTAAGAAAATTCCGTATAAGAAATTCCGCCACCTTCTAGTCGTGATGAAACAGAATCTTTTGCCAGCATTTGATTAACGCTAAAATGCTTACCTATATCGCGCATGAATTCGATTGCGGAAAGTGGCGCAGTCCAATCCAAATTGTTGGCCACAACTGCCGGGTTACCAGTTGCGTTGAAATCTAGATACTTGGATACCTGTCCACGGATACGCTCTACCCACGCCGCGACAACATCAGTCGTATTTAGTGATCGTTCTTCGCTTTTTCCACTGGGATCGCCGATCAAACCAGTCGCTCCCCCGACAAGTGCGATCGGAATATGGCCAGCTAATTGGAAGCGTCGGAGCACCAGCAAAACAACGAGATTGCCCACGTGAAGACTTGGCGCTGTTGGATCAAATCCAATATATAAAGTCGTTGGCTTGGATAGCGCTGAAACCAGCGCTGACTCATCTGTGGATTGGGAAAACAAACCACGCCATTTGAGGTCCTCAATAAGCGCCTTAGATTGCGGCGAAGCAGCAGAGCTCATTGGCTCATCATCTCGGAAAAGTTGTTGATCTGGGTGGATATTTTCACCTTAGCGGCCTTGGTTTCGGCTGCTGCATCGCTTAGTTGTTTGGCTAACGCCGTGCCACCGGTAGAGCCAATCGATTTTCTCGATGCTATAGCGCCAGCCACAGTTAAGGATTCGCGAACATCAGAAGTTAGGGATGGGTGAACTCCAGCGAAATCAGAGTCGCTGAGTTCGTGAAGTTGCAATCCTTTCGTTTCACAGAGACCGACACATTTACCAGCAGTTTCGTGCGCTTGGGAGAACGGAACTCCTGCTCGAACCAGGAAATCTGCAATTTCGGTTGCTAAGGAGAAACCTTGTGGGGCTGCTTCTGCCATTTTTTCACGATCGAAAGAAGTTGTTGCGACCATTCCAGTGACTGCTGGGATTACTAAACGTAAAGTATCGATCGAATCAAAGAGTGGCTCTTTATCTTCCTGCAGATCGCGGTTGTAAGCAAAAGGCAAGCCTTTCAACATTGCAAGAACGCCAGTTAGATTTCCAATTAGGCGACCCGCTTTCCCGCGAGCAAGTTCGGCCACGTCGGGGTTTTTCTTCTGCGGCATTATCGAAGAACCGGTTGAGTATGCATCAGCAACTTTGGCCCAACTGAATTCGGTCGTTGCCCAAATAGTCCACTCTTCACCTATACGTGAAAGGTGCACACCAACCATTGAAATAATGAAGAGCGCTTCGGCGACAAAATCTCGATCCGAAACTCCATCAATGCTATTTGCAGAAGATCTAGTAAAACCCAAATCCTTGGCAGTAACTTCAGGCGCTAAACCGAGACCTGAACCTGCAAGTGCTCCTGATCCCAATGGGCTGACAGAAGTGCGACTGAGCCAATCTTGGATCCGGTCGAGGTCACGAGCAAATGCATGAACATGCTTTGCAATCTCGTGTCCAAATAAAATTGGTTGGGCGTGCTGCATATGGGTAAATCCGGGGGCTGGCGCATCGCTGTACTCACTTGCTTTAGCTATAAGCGCTTCCTGCAGCAACGTGATCTGATTGGCGATATCGAGCATGTGATCGATTGCGAAGAGTTTTAGGTCCGTCGCAACTTGATCATTGCGTGAGCGACCAGCGCGCAAGGATCCGCCCACGTCACCTATCTTCTCAGTGAGTCCGCGTTCTAGCGCGCTATGTACATCCTCGTCTTGAGCCGATGGTAGAAATTTAGCTGATGCAACATCTGCGATTAAATCCCGCAATCCGCCTTCAATCTTCTTCGCCACATCCGACTTCAAGAGACCTGAACTTTGTAGAACCCTTAAATGCGCCAGCGAAGAACGTAAGTCATACGGGGCTAAGCGCCAATCAAAATCAACGCTGCGTGAGAGAGCAAAGACGGCGTCGGCTGGCGCGTCAGAAAATCTTCCACCCCAGAGCGCCATTATTTTCTGACCTTTCTATTGCCAGTTATTTTCTTTGATGAATTACCGTAGGAGAGCAATTCTTTCGCTAAATCCGCTCCGCCGTTGGACTTCTTCGATACAACTAATACCGTGTCGTCACCTGCGATAGTGCCAATAATGTTCTTAATGCCTGAGTTATC
>CANMCL010000112.1 GCA_947496345.1 Actinomycetota bacterium | reverse complement strand
CAAGTCCACCTGGGCCCACCCGTTCTAACACGGGGACCTAGCTCAATTGGTAGAGCACCGCCTTTGCAAGGCGGGGGTTAGGGGTTCGATTCCCCTGGTCTCCACAAATCTTGATTTTGGAACCAGACAAGCTGGTCTCCACTCTTTAAATTACTTTAATCATCCACTAAAGCGATTGGCTAAAAATATGTCATCAACAGCAACTCTTCACACATCACTCGGCGATATCGTCATCGAACTCTACCCAAATCACGCACCAAAGACTGTTGCTAACTTTGTTGAACTCGCAACTGGTGCAAAAGAGTGGACCGATCCGCGCGATGGAAAGAAAACAACTGCGAAGTTGTACGACGGAACTATTTTTCACCGCGTCATTGCAGGATTTATGATTCAAGGTGGAGATCCACTCGGAAAAGGTTTTGGCGGACCTGGTTACCAATTCGCTGATGAATTCCACGGAGAGCTGCTATTCGATGCGCCATACATTCTTGCAATGGCAAATTCAGGACCAGGAACAAATGGTTCACAATTCTTTATCACCGTTGCACCAACAACTTGGTTAAACCGCAAGCACACTATCTTTGGAGCAGTTAAAGACGCTGCTTCTCAAGCTGTTATAGACAAGATTGGTTCAACACCAACAGGTGCACAAGATGTTCCTGTTACACCAGTTGTAATCAATAGCGTCACCGTCGCTTAACCAATAGCTGATGTTTCAAATGAAGCGTTCTGCAACGCTTTCATTAATCACAATAATCTGTGCTGCCTATCTTGCAGATCAGATCTATCCGCAGTTCTATGAATACACCGCGCTCTTTGGTCCACTAGTTCAATCTGGTGAAATCTGGCGTTTGTTTTCTGTCGCACTAGTTCATGGCGGGCTGACGCATCTATTTTTTAATATGTTTTCACTTCTTGTTTTGGGCAATCCCGTTGAAGCAGCTCTCGGCAAGGCGCGCTTTCTTGTAATTTTCTTCGTCTCACTCCTAACCGGTTCACTTGCCTCGGTTTACTTAAGCAGCTACCCATATGTTTCAGTAGGGGCATCAGGTGCGGTCTTTGGTCTATTCGGCGCCTTTATTGCAATGCGCAAAATGATCAGCGAGGGCGTACGCGACATTTATGTAATCATCGGTCTGAACTTCGTATTCGGCTTCATCCTGGGCGGAGTGGACTGGCGAGCCCACCTGGGAGGCCTTGTCGGGGGCTACTTAACGACTGCGGTATTGCTGCGAATTACACGCGTGTAATTCATACACACCTGTGCACAAGTTCTGTGGATAACTCCAGAATAAGGAATTCTCGCTAAGGACTGGGGAAAAGCCTTTTACAGTCCTTGCGCTTCTAATTCCTTATTCTTTCTTCACACTTCTTAAAAGGACTTGAGCAACATCTAAAACCTCAACATCGCTTTGTCGCGCAACCATTCCGTCGCCAACCATTACGCGACAGAACGGACAAGCAACTGCAACCTCTTGTGCGCCAGTTGAAATAGCTTCATCAACACGATTTAAATTAATACGCGTTCCAATTTTCTCTTCCATCCACATACGTCCGCCGCCACCACCGCAACAAAATGATCGCTCCTGATTACGTGGCATCTCAGTTACATCGCAACCCGATGCTTCAAGTAATTCGCGAGGTGGTGCATAGATCTGATTGTGACGACCCAAGTAACAAGGATCGTGATAAGTCAACTTTTGTTCACTCTTATGTGGACTTGGCTTTAACCGCTTCTCTTTAATTAAAGTATTGAGCAATTGCGTGTGGTGCAACATTTCGAGCTCGAAACCGCTCTGCGCATAATCGCGGCCAATTGTTGTGAAGCAATGTGGGCAGGTGACCACAACTTTTTTCTTACCTTTTGGCCGACCTGCAAAGACTTCGTTAAATGTTTCAATATTCTCGCGAGAAAGAATTTGATACAAGAATTCATTTCCTGATCGACGCGCCGGATCTCCAGTGCAAGTTTCGCGCTTACCTAAAACCGCAAAGTTAACGCCGGCCATCCATAAAAGTTCGGCGACAGCTTTTGTAGTTTTCTTGGCGCGCTCTTCATAAGCACCGGCACAGCCAACCCAGAATAAATATTCGACTTCATCTGGTAGCACGCCTTCAACAACGCGAACCGGGAAATCACATTCTGCGATCCATCCTTCGCGGTCTTGTTTATTAGCTCCCCAAGGATTGCCGGCCTTTTCTAAATTACGGAAAGTGCCACCGAGTTCAGATGGAAATTCCGATTCAACTAAAACTTGGAAGCGGCGCATATTTACAATGTGATCAACGTGTTCGATGTCGACTGGGCATTCATTTACGCAAGCGCCACACATGGTGCAAGACCAGAGAACATCTAGGGAAATAGGGCTGTTTTCGCCAACTATCGCTTCACTTTCAACCACCTTTGCCATTGCGTGATCGCGCATCGCCATAATCAAAAGCTTTGGCGAGAGTGGTTTATCAGTGTGCCAAGCAGGACATTGCGATTGGCAACGTCCACACTCGGTACAAGAAGTCATATCAAGCAGACCTTTCCAAGAAATAGATTGGCGGTTGCCGAGTCCAAAGACATCATCTTCAGCGGGATCTTCAAAGTTAATTGGCTTACCCTTTGAAAGCATTTCTGGGAGTGCGCCGAGTGAAGCGCTGCCATCGCTATTGCGCTTGTAATAAATATTAAAGAAGGCCAAGAAGCGGTGCCAAGCAATTCCCATTGTTAAATTACTTGCAATAACAATGAACCAAGTCATTGAAACAACGATCTTTGCGGTTGCAACATAGACAATTGCGCTTTCAATAGCTGCGGTACTCAATCCATTAAATGCAAGAACTGCCGGCCAAGAGATTGCATAATGCCAATTCCAGCTAGTCTCGCCAGCGTGTGCACCTTCTAGGCCACGCAATGCAAATACACAGAAAACAATTGCCAAAATTGTTGCTTCAACGTAATACGCTTTCCACATTCCAGAACCAGCGAATCGATTTAACATTCTAAAGCGTGTGACTTGGCGAATGCCGATTAAAGTGACAATGCCGATTCCGGTAGCAAGTGCAATAAATTCCGCGAAGAGTTCGTAAACAACCCAATGCCCAATTAACGGCAAAGCGAAATCCGGATTTAAAACTTGCCCATAAGCAGTAACCAAAGTTCCAAAGAGCGCACCGAAACCGATCATTACAAACCAGTGCGCAATTCCGGTTGCAGTGAAGTTGAGCATCTTGGTGTGGCTCAAAACTTCGTGCAACATATGCATCAAACGTGAACCACGATCATTCCTGCGAGTTGGATCCGGTTGGCCCTTGCGATAAATCCCTATCAACTGCGGCACCCGAATAGCGAGCAGTACAAGTGCGAAGACGGTGATCGCATACGAGAGTGAGGCCAGGGCGATACGCATAACGCGAGGTTACCGAGGTGGGGCGGGAATATCTGGGCAAGGCTAGGAGTTATACGGGATGGTCCAAACTTGAGTCGCTCCGACTCACTCTTTCGGGTAAGATCGACTCAGGTTAGACCAGCCTCAACCCCAAATTGGGCTTGAGATGAGCTAAAAGTTCAATTAGTTAAAAGGAGCAATATAAATGGCTAGAGCAGTCGGAATCGACCTCGGAACAACAAATAGCTGCGTATCGGTACTTGAAGGTGGAGAGCCAAAAGTTATCGCCAACGCAGAAGGCGCTCGCACAACCCCATCGATCGTTGCCTTCGCTAAAAATGGCGAAGTTCTCGTCGGTGAAGTTGCTAAGCGCCAATCAGTGACCAACGTTGAACGCACAATCCGTT